>NZ_JAWJTF010000180.1:0-7398 GCF_048836525.1 Nostoc sp. CALU 546 | reverse complement strand
CAGTCAAGAAGGCTTCTTATACCAATTCTGTATGAAGAATGCGCCTTATGAACCCCTCTTGGTAAGACGGTGTATACACAAGTTGAATTACCCCCCTTAATCCCCCCTTGGAAAGGGGGAAAAAATAAATCCAGTTCCCTCCCCTTTGCAAGGGGAGGGTTAGGGTGGGGTAAAAACCAGATTCGTAAACTACTCCAGACTTGTATTTACACCGCAGCTTCATAAAGAAACGGTATTAGTTGTACTGAGTTTTTTCAGAAATCAAATATGAGTCCTACACATATTGACTACGTGTAAAAAAATAAAGAGGCAAATCGCCCTATTTTGACGCTTCACCTCTCTCAACAACAGATAATTACAACTAACAATTACAACTTAGAACGGTCAGTCAAAATCTCATAACCATTGTCTGTCACTAATACTGTATGCTCAAACTGAGCCGACAAAGAATTATCCATAGTGACTGCTGTCCAACGGTCAGATAATGTGCGCGTATGTCTAGAACCCGCATTTAAAATTGGCTCAATTGCCAGTGTCATCCCCGCACGGAGTTTAACATTTGGCATTTCACGGGTACGGTAGTTAAATACTGAAGGTTCTTCGTGAAGATTACGACCGACACCGTGTCCAGTGAACTCTTCAACTATACTAAAGCCGTTAGCTTTCACATGGTCTTCAATTGCGCCAGCTAAGTCAAGTAGGTATACACCAGCCTTAACTTGTTCAATACCCTTATATAAAGCTTCTTCTGCTACGCGAATTAATTTAGCAGCTTCCTGTGTCACTTCACCGACAGCAATTGAAATGCAAGAATCACCATGAAAGCCTTGGTAATAAGCACCTGTATCTACTTTTAATACATCCCCTGCACGAATAACTTTCTTGGGACTAGGAATACCATGTACAGCTTCATTGTTAATGCTGGAGCAAATAGAACCTGGAAAACCGTGATATCCTTTAAAACTTGGTGTTGCACCCATTTCTCGGATACGTTTTTCTGCATAAGCATCTAAATCAGCCGTAGTCATTCCCGGCTTTACTAGCTCGGAAATTTCTTTTAAAACAGTTGCGACAATTGTCGCTGATTGCCGCATGATTTCAATTTCACGTGGCGATTTAATTTCAATTCCTCGGCGTTGTTTTTTCGCAGGTGCAGGCTGAGTAGCTTGAGAAAGTAAGTTACTGAAAATGTTCATAGGAAATTAATAATTACTGTTGGCTCTGCCGCTGAAGTATGAATGCTTTCTCTAGATTACTTGAGAAATAATATCTATAATTTTAGTTATCTTAATCTCTGATTGGTATTCTTCCAGTTTAGCCGCTAACGTATATAGAATAACACATTCACATACTCCTAATGTGTTGGACTTGAATCAAAACTGCCATAACTTACTTTTGGATACACACTATAGTATCTAGATAAATTATCTTTAATTGAAACATTAGACAGAGGCCAAATACTGAGTCGAATAGTTTTTAATTATTGATGGCAATCTCTCCAGTCATACCTGCTTCCGTATGTCCCGGTATTGAACAACGCAAGTCATAAGTACCAGATTTCAGAGGTACAAATACCCACTCGGCCTCAGCACCAGGCTTAAGTTCTAGTTCGTGAATGGCTCCTTTGATTTCTACTTTGCCTGCTTGGACTTTTTGTGTCCAGATGCCATCGGCAAAATCTTTAGCAGTAAAATAGTGCTTCAGTTGGCTGGGATTGGTAAGTTGTAGTTGATAGCGTTTACCAGCCTCGAATTCCAAATGATTTGGCTCAAACTTGAGTTCGTTAGCCGAATTACCCAAGCTAATTGTAATTTCTGTAGCTGGTTGCTTGAGCAAATCGCTAGACAAATTCGCTGCCACTGCTGGAGTAACAGCGATGAAATTTAGTGCTAGGAACAACGTTAATATTACGTAGTCCCGCCGTAATATTTTTAACCAAGCAGTAGTTGTAAAATTAAAAGATGTAACTATAATTTGGTATAAATGGCTGTAAGTTATCATCAGTAGTTCTCAAAAGGCAATGCTATTAATAGGTAGCGGGAAAAAACACTTTACCCATTCTTTATATTATCCATGCCTAATGTCCATCTCTACTAGTACAACACGGCAGAAATAAACCAATCATTCCAAATCAACGAAACCCTTACGCTGTATTCATTTTTAATTTTTAATTTTTAATTCCGCCTTGCGGTACTAGTGTGTCCACTTTAAATTGATGGGTAAGAAAGTTCGTAGTAAGGACTTTAGTCCTTATTTTTTAAGCACTTGAGTCCTTACTACAAACCCTCAATAACTTGACAAAGTACTACCTAATGCTTTTTTCTGCCAATACAGATGGCCCAGCAGTAACGACCACGATTTGATCTGGGTGGAGTAACTCACGAGCCGCTTGATTAACTTGCTCAAGGGTGACTTTCTGGATTTTATCAGTGAAGGAGTGCAATTCTAGTTTATCTAGTCCATAAACTTCATTGATCAGAATTCTATCTGTTAATTCTTCAGGGTTTGCCAGGGAAACGTTGTAGTTGCTGATGAGGGTGCGTTTAGCTGTTTCTACTTCCAGTGCGGTGACACCTTGTTTATGGATTTGCTGTAGTATTTGGCGAGTACTAGCGATCGCTTTACTGCTATCTTCAGGACTAGTTTGCATTTCTATCAAAAATGTCCCTGAATTCTTCCCAGCTTGGAAGGAGCTATAAATTCCATAGCTCAAACCTTGGCGATCGCGCACTTCTGCACCCAGTCTACTAGATAAGGTATCGCCTCCCAAAATTTGGTTCAATACTAAGGCTGAGTGAAACCGAGGATCATAACGGTTAATACCCGTGTAACCCATATATGTAACGGCTTGGGCTTTATCTGGTAAAACTGGGTTGACACTCACTATTTTCTCCGGCATTGCCACTGGGGGATATTTTAATGTTGCTGCTTGGCCGCTAACTTCCCAGTTACCAAACTCATTTTTAATGAGCGATCGCACTTTGTCTAGATCAAAATCTCCCACCAGCGCTAGCACTGTCGTATCTGGACGATAGTGTTTAGCTTTGAAATCAATCACATCCTGGCGCTGAATCTTTTCTAAACTCTCCTCTGTGGGAAAGGTGTGTAAGGGATGTTTTTTCGGGTAAATTGACTGAACAAATATTCTTCTAGCTACTTCTGATGGCTCATCTAATTCCAGTTGCAGATCAGTTAAAGTTTGTTGACGATGCAATTCCAATTCTTTTGCTGGAAAGCTACTGTTTTTAACAACATCAGCTAATATCTCCAGGAGTATCGGCAAATCCTCGGCTAAACTATCACCCTCAATCCGCACACCTTCGCGGTAAGCTTCAAAGTCTAAACTCGCCCCTCGTTCTGCCAAGATTTTGGCAATAGTGAATACATCTTTGCTATCAGTGCCACTTAGTAAATTCTCTGCCACAAAAGCAGCCAGTCCAGCTTGCTCATCTGGATCAAATTCTGTCCCGGCTTGAATATGACCACTCAGAGTAACGGTGGGAGTACTATGATCTGGTAACAGTAATATCCGCAGTCCGTTAGTAAATTTAAATTCCTGTGGTAAGACTTGAGCGATATCTTTGACGGCAAACAACGCATCTCTAGCCAAATCCACAGGTGGTAAGTACTTCCCTACCTCAGAAGGAAGCACAGGTGCGCCAGGAGAGAAATTTTCTGTAGTTTGGGCTGAGTCTGGTTTGTCACCAACTTCTGTTATTAACTTCTGAGTTGGTTCAAAAAAGCCTACTGTCCGTGCTTCTTTTGTTAGGTATTTGTTAATCACAGCGACAACATCCGTTGGCTTCACCAGACGAACAGCTGCTAAATAGCGGTCTGTGTAGCTATAATCACCAACAGTTGTCTCATCAGTGCCCAATCGCATTGCTTGAGAAGTGATATCACGGTTACTCAAAATTACATCTGCTGTTAACTGGGTTTTGGCTCGTTCTACTTCCTCAGATGTCACACCTTTTTCTGCTACATTAGCGATCGCACGACTCAATACTGAGTCAATTTTTTTCAAATCTTGTTTAGCTCCAACCGTTACCAACACTTCATACCAGCCAGATTCTCGCAAACTGGTAACGGATGCTGTAACTTCACTAGCTAAACCTGATTCCACTAATGCCTGATAAAGGCGAGAATTCCGTCCCTCTGTCAAGATGTAATCCATCACATCCAGCGCAGGTACATCTGGTTGATTTGCATCCGGTAGCGGATAGACAACTTGTAAAAGTGTTCCTGCTCCCGGTTCTCGCAATACTATGGGAGTGCTGTTAGCGTTAGCGGGGCGTTTAGCCCGTGCTGAGTGCTGAGTGTTGAGTGTTGAGTGTTGAGTGTTGAGTGCTGAGTGCTGAGTGTTGAGTGATGGAGAAATACCTCCTGCCTCCTGCCTCCTGCCTCCTGCCCCCTGCCTCCTGCCCCCTGCCTCCTGCCTCCTGCCCCCTGCCTCCTGCCTCTTAGGTAGTTTTCCAAACACCTCTTTAATTGTTTCCAGGGTGTTTGCAGTTTGAAAATCTCCAACAATCACTAAGACGGCATTATCAGGAGTGTAAAAGTTGCGGTAATATTTTTGTACTTGTTCAACTTCAAATTTTTCGACATCAGCTTTGGTACCACCTACAGGCAACCCGTAAGCATGATTGGGAAACACCGCTTGCATGACGGCGCGGTTGAGGCGATATTCTGGGCTATTTTCGTAACCTTGCAACTCGGAAATTACTACCCGTTTCTCACTCGCCAGTTGTTCTGGCTCAATCTGGGAATTTTGCATTCTGTCCGCTTCCAGCACTAAGAGCGCTTTTAGCTTGTTTCGTTCCACAGTACCGTAATATGCAGTTTGGTCATAGCTGGTAAAAGCATTGGAATCACTACCCAAAGCACTAAACAAACGTCCAAATTGAATCGGACGATTTTTCGTGCCTTTAAACATCATGTGTTCCAACTGGTGGGCAATGCCATTCACGCCCGGTTCTTCATTCCGTGAGCCAACCTTGTACCACACCTGCACCGTCACCACTGGCGCAGTATGCACTTCTTTTGTCAGGACAGTTAGACCATTTTCCAGCACTGTCTTACGGACATTTTCTGTCAGTGTTGAGGGCATTATTCTTTTTGCTATCAAGGTTGACTGGTATTTTTCTTTGTTAGATGTGGCTGTATGTTGGCTACGAGCAGGTTGATCGCTCAGCAAAAAAACCGCTACTAGCCATAAGCTTAAAAGTAATAACGGTAAAGGATATTTATAAAATCTGGAAAATCCATACATCTATTTAGCAGATATATCTGTAATTTAAGTTACATAATTATCTTGGAAAGTGACCATAATTTAATCTGGTAAAAAAATCTGTTACCTCAGTAACAACACAGAAAAACAACATATTAGCAACAAAGGTAATAAAAAAGCTAAATTACGGGAGTTTTGCTAAAACTCGAATGAATTCCAGAGGTAAACCATCGGTATCGGCGATAAAAGCTACTTCGTAAATGCGATCGCCTATTTGCTGTTGTGTCGGTTCTAAAAGTACCTTCAACGGTTCTAATTCTCCAGGTTGAGTCTCAGCAGCGATCACTGCACGTTCTTGTAAATTTGTCAACCAGCTAGGTAAATCTGTTGTAATCTCAGTTAAATCGAACGAGAGATGATAATACCCGACATAATGCTCATCAGCAAAGGCATCTGGGGCTGGTTTTGGTTCAGGAATTTGGATCAGTTCAATTCTCCCGCCCAATCCTTCCATCCAGCAAGCCAGGGTGTAGCCGGTAGTAAAGCGTTCCGAAATTGTAAACCCTAAAAGTTCGTAGAAAGCGATCGCTCGATGAATATTCGCAGTCCGAATAGAGGCGTGGTGCATATTAGTCCTTAGTCCTTAGTCCTTAGTCATTTGTCCTTTGCGATTCACTAATGACAAATGACTAATGACAAATGACCATTACTCAAACAACCTGAAATAAGGGTAGCGTACAGGGACACCAGGCTCTTTTTCCAAGTCAAAATTAATCACTTCCCAACAGGGATCTTCTGGGGCATCTTCGGGGCTAAACTCCACCGGCAAACCGTACAAACGCGCCGCAGTAGCTTCTGGTTGTCCAGAACGCCAAGGTGTACTGCGTTCCAAATAGCCACTCATTAATTCCTGATAGCGTCGAGCAATAATCACCCTTGTTGCTCGATAGCCTTGGGTATACAGCTTATCTAATGCTTCGTGAATTTCAAAGCGAATACCATCGGGATGAGTATGCTGTCTATACCATTCATTATTCCACCTTCGCCAATGACGCCCTGATTGCAAATGGATTAACTCTCCATTTTTCGGATCAGCTTCAAACGCGCCATGACGCGGACACAAATAGGTATCTGTCAAAGTCAGTGCCGGAATAGTCTGGCGACAATGGGGACACTGTATTTCCGGCCCAAACATCGGGTACTGAAAGCCTGGATTCATCATGAAGTGCGTACAAACATAATTTTGTCTTCACCAGCGCTAGTGGATTGGATTATACACTTCGGCTCCACTACTTTGGGTTACTTGCTCACTGCTACACAGACACGGATTTGCAGTAGTAGAAGCATTTTTCACTAGTGTTTTCCTCTCCGTAGAGACTTGACGCTGTGATATCCTGGTTGTGCAACCAGCCTCAAAGGTTGGAGTTTCTCCAGTGTTCCTGGGTACCATATTAATATTCTATCGTGTCTACCGCTTCTTACTGGACATCTCCCGATTTTTCTCAAGCTGCCTTCATCGCAGCCAATGCTGTTGTAATGGGTTCGGTAAATATAGCACCAGGAGTGAGCATTTGGTATGGAGCAGTGGTTAGGGGAGATGTAGAACGGATTGAAATTGGCGAATGCACAAATATTCAGGATGGTGCAATTCTACATGGCGATCCTGGTTTTCCAACAATTTTAGAAGATCATGTTACCGTAGGGCATCGCGCTGTGATACATTCCGCTTACATTGAGCGTGGAAGTTTGATTGGCATTGGCGCAGTGGTTTTAGACGGGGTACGAGTGGGTACTGGTAGTATTATTGGTGCTGGCGCAGTGGTAACAAAAAATATACCGCCCCTCTCCCTAGTTGTCGGTATTCCTGGCAAAGTGTTACGCCAAGTAACAGATGTTGAAGCCGCAGAACTGATTGAACACGCTAAACGTTACCAAAAGTTAGCTTTAGTTCATGCTGGTAAGGGTATTGATATTGGTTTTAACAAGGCTTAGGGAATGGGGGAGATGAGAGGACAAAGGGACAAGGTTAAAGGGAAAAGGATAAAGAAACAAACCCCTTCCCCTTTACCCTTTACCCTTTACCCTTTTTCATAATCTCCCATGCCCAATGCCCCATGCCCAATACCCCATAACTTTAAACATTCTTTACATTTGTATTCTATTTGGACTAA
>NZ_JAWJTF010000322.1:0-2239 GCF_048836525.1 Nostoc sp. CALU 546 | reverse complement strand
AAATTACAATAGCTATACCGCCCTTCACACAATATCTGTTTGTAACAGAAGCTTTTTTTGTCCCACTAACACCGTAATTACCACACTTTTCCATTGTGGGGTTTACAAAACTCCCCGCAATTGTGACGATTACGCTAGAATTGTTAAAGGTTCTTTACAGAATTTGCTGATCATCCCCAGTTCTGTTAAAACAGCCTAGCATTCAAATGTAAATCTTAAAACCCCCTCTAGAGTTCACCAAAAGTTTCTATGACGCTCCCAATTCGCAACGTCGCAATTATCGCCCACGTTGACCACGGCAAAACCACGCTGGTTGACGCACTCCTCAAACAATCCGGCATTTTCCGCGAAGGCGAAGACGTTCCGGATTGCGTTATGGACTCCAACGCCCTAGAACGGGAACGGGGTATTACTATCCTGTCCAAAAATACGGCAGTTCGCTACAAAGAAACGCTAATCAATATTGTTGATACTCCTGGACACGCTGACTTTGGTGGCGAAGTTGAACGCGTACTCGGCATGGTTGACGGATGTCTTCTGATTGTCGATGCCAACGAAGGCCCCATGCCCCAAACACGCTTTGTTCTGAAAAAAGCTTTAGAAAAAGGGCTGCGCCCCATTGTTATTATCAACAAAATCGACCGTGGTAAAACTGACCCTCACGTTGCTGTCGATAAAGTTTTGGATCTGTTCTTGGAATTAGGGGCAGACGAAGACCAGTGTGATTTTACCTATCTGTTTGCCTCTGGTATGGCAGGTTTCGCCAAGGAAAGCTTGGAAGCAGAATCGGTAGATATGCAACCCCTGTTTAACGCGATTCTGCAACACGTTCCACCACCAGTAGGCGACAGCAATAAGCCTCTGCAATTGCAAGTTACAACCCTAGATTATTCTGAATATCTGGGACGGATTGTGATTGGCAGAATTCACAACGGTACTATCCGCTCAGGACAGCAAGCGGCTTTAGTTACAGAAGATGGCACCATTGTCAAGGGTAAAATTACCAAATTGATGGGCTTTGATGGACTGAAGCGCGTAGAGATGGAAGAAGCAACCGCAGGTTATATCGTCGCGGTATCTGGTTTCGCCGATGCTTATATTGGGGAAACGATTACTGACCCCAATGAACCACAAGCTTTACCACTAATTAAAGTGGATGAACCAACCTTGCAAATGGCCTTCTGGGTGAATGATTCGCCCTTTGCTGGTCAAGAAGGTAAGTTGGTGACATCAAGACAAATTCGCGATCGCCTATTCCGCGAACTTGAAACCAACGTTGCTTTGCGTGTTGAAGAAACCGATTCTCCAGATAAATTCCTCGTTTCCGGTCGTGGAGAACTCCACCTGGGTATCTTAATTGAAACCATGCGCCGGGAAGGCTTCGAGTTCCAGGTATCTCAGCCACAGGTAATTTACCGCGAAATCAACGGTCAACCTTGCGAACCTTACGAACTTTTGGTGTTAGACATTCCTGCTGATGCTGTGGGTAGCTGTATTGAACGCCTGGGACAACGCAAAGGCGAAATGCAAGATATGCAACCAGGTAGTGGCGATCGCACCCAGTTAGAGTTTGTGATTCCCGCCCGTGGATTGATTGGTTTCCGGGGTGAATTCATGCGGATGACTCGTGGCGAAGGCATCATGAACCACAGTTTCTTAGACTACCGTCAACTTAGTGGTGACATTGAAGCCCGTAACAAGGGTGTTTTAATCTCCTTTGAAGAAGGCGTTTCTACCTTCTACGCCATGAGAAATGCCGAAGATAGAGGAGCATTCTTTATTACTCCTGGCACAAAGGTTTACAGAGGTATGATTGTGGGAGAACACAATCGTTCCCAAGATTTGGAATTGAATATCTGTAAAACCAAGCAGTTAACCAACCACCGGGCTGCTGGTGGTGATGAATTGGTTCAGTTGCAAGCACCAATAGACATGAGCCTAGAACGTGCTTTGGAATACATTGGCCCCGATGAATTGGTGGAAGTTACACCTCAATCGATTCGTCTGCGGAAGATGTCGAAGAAGTTGGCGAAACGGTAAGTAAGAATTCTTAATTGATTTAGAAAGCCCGCATTGGCGGGCTTTTTAGTTGGTTCACTACAACATTTTTCAAATGTTAAACTACATTTAAAATCGCAAACATAGATTGAGTATATATTTCGATGGATGACTTGCGTGATTCTCTTGACCGCATCAAATCTATTTGTTCTGAAATCGTTGTACAATTTGAATCTTCTGA
>NZ_JAWJTF010000168.1:0-10880 GCF_048836525.1 Nostoc sp. CALU 546 | reverse complement strand
CAAAGCGCTACTCCTTAGTGGCGCTTTGTGCGTTAAATGCAGGCATTGTTGTATATTCACCTCTATTTTCGACTTTACGTAGATAATAACTTGATCTTACAGAAGTTCTGGTCATCTGTTGTTCTGTGAGATTTTTACTTTTCACTTTTAAACTCTCCACACTTATGATATTTGTCCCAACTCTGCTATCAGGGGAAGGGTTTTGACTTAAGTAAACCTGCGCCAAATGTTACAATTAGACCTGATGCTCGGTTTTGTCAGTAAGTCTAGCTACCTATGGAAGGTAGTTGCTGGTAGGAGATTGGTCAATTTCAGCTTTAAAATAGTTAACCTATAACCGTGAAAATGTATTCACAGGTATCTATTGCTATCTATCTAAGCCATGTAACATTTTATATCTTATAACTTGAAGCGCAGATTGTAATCCCTACTCTAAGTTAATAATTGTAAAGGGAATAGGGGTTGACAAGATTGCTCATAAGTAACATGAAAGACAGTACTGTTTGTAGTGGTATTACGGCTTAAATATGAACTCAAGTCAAAATTTAGACATAAAATCAGTACTTGACATACTAGAAGATCAAGTTCTTAGTTATACTGGAAAACGTTTGACTAAAGCTGAAAAGATTGTAATTGAAGGGTCTTGGCATGGTAAAGACTATAAGGAAATAGCAAGTGATTCTGGATACAGTGGGTATTATTTGCAGCAGGAAGTTGGACCACAGTTATGGACAACACTTTCAAAAGTTATCGGTAATGGGGTGCAGGTAAAAAAAATAACTTTAAAAAATATTTTGCTTAAAGTAGCAAAAGAGCATTGTATTAAGCTGGAAGCATCTAGGCTGGACGATGATTGTCTTGTGGGCAAGACGAGAATATATGGAGAGTTGCCTAAAGTAGCATTTTTCTATGGTAGAAAAAAAGAAATTATTGATTTAAAAAAGCAAATTAATTTTTCTAAAAAATCTTGCATAGCCATAACTGGAATAGGAGGAATAGGTAAAAGTTTATTGGTAGCAAAAGTAATCGAAGAAATACTTTTAGATAAATCAGATGCATATGAATACATCGTTTGGAATACAGTTACTCGTTATTCCTCGATTGATGAAGTAGTCACTGAATTAATTAGCATTTTTGACTTAGAGGCAGAGAAAGAAACTTTGCTAGAAAAAATTTCTTTGCTATCAAAGCATTTTCATTTACATCGGTGTTTACTAATATTAGATGGTTTTGAAAAAGTGGCACAAGTAGAGAGTTTTAAAAGAAGATTAGAATATGAAGATTTTTTTGTCGGAATTACAAAAGGTCGTCATAAAAGTTGTGTATTAGTAACGAGTCAAGTGCCTTTAAAGGACATTGCTTACGTAACTCAAAGTTTGCCTATTGAATCTTTACGCTTGGAAGGCTTAGACTCAAACGCTGCAATGCAAATGCTACATGATAAAGGATTGTTTGGGGACGGATGTATACAATTAATTGAAAATTATCGCGGAAATCCATCAGAGTTAGATACAGTTGCTGAACGAATTAATCGCATTTTTGGAGGAAATGTCCAAAAATTCTTTGATTATGAAACTACGGTAATTGGACCTAGACTTAAAGTAATGCTTAATATGCAATTTGGACAAGCTGGTTTTTTAAGCGATCTCCAAAGACAAATCATGATTTTTTTAGCAGAAGAGTTATCAAAAGATTCAACTCCAATTCCTTTTTTTAAGCTTGTTAGTGGATTAAAAGAACGATTAGGTTTAAAAGTGTCAGTTTCTGAAGTAATAACAGCAATGGAAACCTTAGATGAACGTTCATTAATTGAAACTAGTAGAAAATCAAGGAAACAGGAAGTTTGTTATAGCTTGGAACCAGTAGTTAAGAAGTATATTTTGGTCGATGCACTTGGCTTGGTGTACGATAAGACAAGTGCATCACAAACAAGTAATGGCGTTCAGGAGCGAATGTGAGCTACTGTATAAATCCTCTTTGTATTCAGCGCCATAATCCTGATGATATTGAAAATTGTTTAGCTTGCGGGAATTCTTTATTAATAAACAAACGTTTTCGTTTGTTACATCCGTTACGTTCTTTAGATAGAGATCCATATACTTATACAGATATTTTTGAGGTTGAAGACGTTGGTATTGTCGAGGATGAGGATGATAGCACAGAATCCCATCCACACCCTCAAAGAAAAGTAATGAAAATCTTAAAATGGATAGACGAGCCTAAATTAGTTGAACTGCTTCGACGAGAATCAATTTTATTACAAATTCTTGACCATCCTGGAATTCCTAAGTCTAATAGAGGAGATTATTTTGCTTTGAGGCTGAATGACAATCGTTTAGAATTGCATTGCTTAGTAATGCAGAAGTTTGAAGGAGAGGATTTAGGGAAGTGGATAAAATCTTATGGAAAAATTACTCAGAGCCTAGCACTTGATTGGCTTTCACAATTAATGGATATTCTTGATTTAGTTCACCGCTCTGGTGTGTTTCATAGAGATATTAAGCCAAATAACATTATTTTTCAACCCAACGGCAAATTAGCACTTATTGATTTTGGTGGCGCAAGAGATATTACTAGAACCTACCTAGCGAAAGTTAGTACTAGTGGAGGAACCAGCACAGGATTAGGTAGTGGGCATGACATAACTATCGTTCGGACAGCTTGTTTCTCCCCTTTAGAGCAAATTAATGGGCAAGCTGTACCACAGTCAGACTTTTACGCATTAGGCAGAACTTTTGTTAACTTAGTTACTGGTATTCCTTTAATTCAAATTAAAAGCGACGAAAAAACAGGGAGGCTACTTTGGAGGAATAAAGCACTTCATATCGATAAATCTTTGGCTGATTTTATTGATGATTTGATGGCTCCCTTCCCAGGGCAACGCCCACAAAATACTCAAGTAATTTTGCAGAGGTTAAAAAGCCTTCCTTTGCAAAGCAAACTCAATAGATTAATTAAGTCTAAAAAAACTTTATTTAGTTTATTAGTTACATTAATTGCTTTAGGGGTTTTTGGAGGTTTCAAAGTATTTTTCCCAGTAATGGCTAATAATTTAGTACTACAAGGTAAAAAGTCAGAATTAGCAAATGATTCGGAAACTGCACAAAACTATTTTAACCAAGCTATAGAATATAATTCCCAACTTAAACTTTCTGTTTCCCAGTTTTATTTAGAACAAGCTGCTCGTCATTTTAACAACTTTGAACTAGCGAAGAAATATTATGAGTTAGCCCTTAAATATAATGATAAAGATATAAATGCTTATAATAGTTTAGCTGTAGTTTGTTGGCAGCTTGGAGAAGTCGCTTGTGCCTTAAATAATTATCAGCACATTTTGAAATTAAAGCCTAATGATTGGGAGGGATATTATAGGTTAGGAAGTTTTTATGATCAAGAAGGAAAAGAGGATTTAGCTCAAGAACAATATAAAATAGCAATTAGAATTAATAAAAAAGCAGTGCCTGCGCTCAATGATTTATCGCGCCTCAGAAATCTCAAAGAAGACTATACCCAGGCTAGTGCATTAGCGCTTGAAGGATTGCGCTTGACTGAAGACCCAAAACTACAAGCTGCTTTATATAAAAATTTGGGTTGGGCAAAGTTCATGCAAAATCAGTATAACGAGGCAGAGAAATATTTACAAAAAGCAAGTGATTTAGACAGCAAGAGAATAGATGCTGTCTGCTTGCTGGCTCAGGTGCAAGAAGCTCTAGGTAAAATTGAGGATGCGAGACTTTCATGGGAAATCTGTATGCTAGCTAGGACTACTCAGCAAGATGTTTTCAAGTGGAGACAGGAATTACTAGACCGCCTCACCAAAAACTCAAAAATCTCTCCATAGAGTACATTGTGGGAAAGTTATAGACTCTAGCTATTTGTTTAGTTATCAAACTTATGTATGCTAATAAAAGGCAAGTAAGTACATAAAAACTTTTAATGCAGTTTTTACTCAACCATAAGAAGAAAAAAGTTTCCAAGCTTCGAGTTGCAGCGCTTGGATCGATATTACCATCAATACTACTTTTATCAGATATTAGCAGCGCAGGAAGTCGGACTCAATCAGTAGCAGTAGTAAAAAGTGGATGTCGCAACTTTATAGGTAGAGTCTCTAGCTCAGGCGATCTCTATTTGCCAAGTGGAAGCCGACTGTGCCAAGGAGATAGGATTAATCCAGCTAAGGGAGCTACAGTCAAGGTTTTGTGCTATTTAAATGGAAATTTTGTATACCTGAAGCATAGTACCGTGTTCAAGGAGCCAGATACGTGTACAGTGCCGCAAGAGATAGCAGAACTATGTACGGGATTAAATCCGAGTAATTGCTATAACCCTAAGGGGGCAAGTGAGGAAAAAGAAGCACCAACCCTAATAAGCCCTTACGGGAGTTCAATGTTAAATACGCGGCCTAAAATATCTTGGAGTGCTGTCTCGAACGCCACTAATTACACAGTAATTGTAAAGGGTTACGAATTTTATTGGGAAGCAACAGTAGATCAGAAAACGACTACACTGGCATACCCGAAAGAGCAAATAGAATTGCAACTTGGTAACACCTACAAAATTACTGTCATTGCCAACCTGAGAGGTTCTTTGATTAGTTCGGAGCCTTTAGTAATAAGTGTTTTGCCAGAAAAAGACCAAAAAGAAATTGCATACAAGGTAAAGCAGATCAAAGAATTAAAGTTGCCTCCAGACGAAGCCGCTTTCTTAGATTTAGATGCTGTATTTATGTCCAAAAGCCTTTTGAATGAATCGATTGAGACGCTGAAAACACGAGTGGCAGCAGGAAGTCAGAACCCCACTCTTTACCGAGTACTGGCAGATCGATATCTAGAAGCATGGTTGCCAAATGAAGCGCTTCGTAATTATCAGGTAGCAAATGAATTGGCGAAACGGACTAGGAATTCAGATGAATTAGCTAGAGTGCAACAAGGACTAAAGTTGGTAGAATGGCACAATAGGTAAAAGTTGGCAACGATAGCAAACTAGATGTTGGCATGGTCGATTTGCAACATATATAGCAATCCTAAATCATTCATAAACAATGAGATTTTCGACTTCTCTAACAAGTTGTGAATCTTAGACTTGCCATTTCACAAATCAGATAGGATTGCTATAATCGTCAAAATTATGGACAACTTATGGTTGCATTGCACAAAATTTCACAGCCATCCACCAACGAGCAAGAATGAAGCCCAAAAATAAGGGTGGCTGTACTTAGAATTTGACATTAAATTTAATTGTGCTTGACGTAATGCCTCTGCTTTGGGAGTCCCGGACTTCAAGTTCCTGTAAAACTCTTCCATAAGTAAAGCAGTGGAGTCAGCATCTACCTTCCATAAAGTTGCCACTGTACTTCTAGCACCTGCTTGTGCTGCCACACCAGCAATCCCCAATGCTGACCTCTTATTACCCTTAGCTGTTTGACAGGCACTTAAAACTAATAGTTCAATTCCATCCTCATTGGTTTGAGCGTTTAACTTTAGCAAGTTATCAAACTCTAGCACAGTAATTGGTTTGTTCCAAGTAAAAAACATTGTTCTCTGGGCATCAGAACTAAATTGAGCATGAGTAGTTAGATGAAGAATGGAAAAGTCATTTGTGCTTAACTGTTTTTCAAGCGCTTGGCTAGTAAACTTTTCATTTAACAAGACTGTTGAAGAAGTAGTTTGTTTCTTAACATCTTCTACCTCCTGTTTCACCCTTAGCAACGCTTTTAAGCCTTCGGGAGCATTCAGAGCTTTAAAACTAGGACTGATTTTAGAGAGTCCAGCAATTAAAGCTGTTAACTGTTTCTTGGGTAAAAATTTAGGTGGTCTAATCCTAGAACCTAAAGTTTGAGCAATGCTGTAGCGCTTGATTAAATAATCTTTACCGTCATGAAGCAAACCTATTGGTAAGCTTTGGAAAGATGTATCTAAAGTAAACACGAGTGTTCCTGATGGAGGTAAGTATGCCTTTATCGGTACAATTAGCAAGTCATAAAATGATTGAGAAGGCGAAATAATTAAATTTTTATTAATAGAAGCTAGTCTAGAAGATTGTAAGATTTCTAACAAATTATCGACGCTAGCTTTAACTAACTTGGAGTCAACAGAATGGTGGTGGAAAGAACCATCAGGGGATTGGACAATTACTTCTACGCTGTTCTCTAAATCAATGATATGAACTACTGTTGGAGGGCTAGGCAAGTTTTTAACTTCATTTAAAGGGATGATGTCAAGCTTGCCACATTGAAGAAAGTTTTCTAACTGAGCGATTTGCAGTCGTTCGTTTATCTGGATTACTCGTTTTAAATTAGGGTTAGGAGATGCCAAGAGCAATTGCATAAACTCCCGATATACAGGCTCCACTTTTTCCTGGAAGGAGAATTGTAAATCTGCATTGCTTGGCAAAAGATTATCATGTACTTTAGTTACATTATCAGTTGCTGCACTGTAAGCTTCAAGGGCTTTGTCATACTTTCCTTGTTTGTAGTATTCTAAACCCAATTCGTGCTGCCACTCATAGGCGATATCCCATGCCTGAATTGATTGAGCCAAAGCCATAGCTTGTTCAAGATAATGGAGCGTTCGCTCTTTTTCTTTCTCTAACTTGCCCAGAGTACCGAAAGCATTGGACATGAGCCGCTGTTCGTTAGTGCCTTTAGCCGTTTGCAAAGCTGATTTTGTATATTGGACGGCTACTGAATGTAATCGTTCGTCTGGAATTTGATTAAGACTATTGGCAAAGTTTAGCTTGGTATAAATAGATTGGCTAGTAGGTAATTTAGAGAATGCAGAAGCATTTTTCAGTATTAGCTCTACAGAAGGTTTAATCTGTTGATTGATTTGAGTTTGAATCGCAGCTAAGTGTGTATTGCCTAAATTTGATTTTGCTGTTAACCACTTGTCAAAGTCTAATAATAAGCTCAAGCGTTGTAGTTGCGCCTGTAGTTTGATTGGTATTGGTGCGGTTGGTATATTAATCAATAACTGGTAATTATTGAGTAATTTGAGTGCTTGTTTTTGAATAAAATTAACAGTTTCTTTTGGCTTTGTTGCATGAAACAGAAAAAAGGCACACCAACTCTTAGCAGAGTTAGTAATTATTTTTCCACTTTGTAGCTATCTGGCTTGCCTAACTGAATCATGCGATTAAGTGCAGCACATTGCAGAAATAACTCAACAGCTTGATTGTCAAAAAAGCGTCGTCTTAGCTTACCCCCAAAAATAATTTTTAGTCGAAACATAGCTGTTTCAGACAAAGAACGTCGATGATATCTACTTTCTTGCTTCCATTGCTGGCGACCAATTTGATGTATCCGACGCAAATTTTCATCTCTTTGATGTGGAGGCAGTTCAGAGTTATGAGGCTGTTGAATCTGAGCGTTACTGCGAGGTGGAATCACTGCTTTGGCTTGGCGTTGAGTGATTGTGTCGTAACTTTTGTTTGTGTCATAACCGCCATCACCAGATACTTGTTCAATATTGGAGTCAATCTGCTCCAACAAGTCGGGTAGTACCTCGCAATCAGCTACATCATTAGTAGTCACCACCGCAGCCAAAATCTCTCCGCTTCCTTGATCAACTCCCAGATGCAACTTCCGCCACGTCCGTCGTTTACCTACCCCATGTGTGCGAACTTTCCATTCTCCTTCACCATACACTTTTACCCCAGTTGAATCCACTACAACATGGATTGCGTCATCCTTTGGGATTACGGGCAGTTCCACCGATAAATTGCTCAAACGACGGCATAGGGTGGAGTGATCTGGTACCTTCAACTCAATTCCCATCAAGATAAACAGTGATTCTAGAAATCCTTCCGTCTGCCGCCCTGCTAAGTTAAATACCGATTGTACAGTTCCCATCGTAGCGATCGCCACGTCACTGTAATAGTTGGAGGCTCCTTTCCGTCCTGTTTTCTTTTCGTTGCGCCACTGTTCGATTACTTCTTCACTCACCCAGAAAGTCAGGCTCCCTCGCTGCTTGAGCGCCGCATCATATTCCTGCCAGTTACGGACTCTGTAGTTAGTTTTGGCTTTCGTCTTCATAGTCCAACTAAGAAACTAGGAGGGGATTAGTAGAGGTAGGAAGGAATAAGTAAAATTTACCATTTTTCTCTATTCATGCAACAACGCCATTCACGTCCTAAAGCAGTCATTGGGTTCAAGTGACCATCTGTTGGGGGACAGAGTATACCTAAATGAGCCATACATCTAACTCCTCTGCGAAATTATAAAGTACGTTTTCTAGAAAATTACCTCAATTATTGAATTAGGTATTTTTTTGCTACCTTTAAGTATTTCAAATCTTTTCCTAACTAGCTTTTTGTCTACCTATTGTTATTAATAGAGGCAATGATACAAAACAAACTAGAACTTTTATACTAAATAATTAGTAGTTTAAAATTTTTGGTTATTTCGTACTTAACGTGCTAAATCTATAGAATAATGCCAAGAAAGTAAAGCTCTAATTTCAAAATTACAAAAATTTCTAAAGCCAAATCCACTACGCTTTATTAGTTTCATGATATTTTTAAGCACAACTAGTCCACCAACTAAGTCTGTATGGCGCTTGTTACGTATTAAAGCGTTAGTATAGGTGTTGAAGTTAGCAGTTTCCGATATCTGTAGGTTGCGATCGCGGATACTGCCTTTGCTTGTAAGCTTTAGTTTGGCAATGTTTGGAATGCCAGCAATGTATTTTTTGTAACTCATAGAAATTAGGAAAACTCAGCTAAATCGGGAACACAGGAAACACAACAGACAATTGTTCTTCATTGAAAGCAGTTGCTTGTACTATTATTGACAGCGTTGCTAACTACTGACAAAAGTAGTTTTTTGCGACAAAACCTTCTTTTGTCAGAATTGCTAATTTCGGATTACCTTAGCAAGGGAAAATCATGATTTTAATCTTGAATTTAAGTGAATAACATTTATCTGCTTGATATTAAATGGTTAAAAGCCAAGAAAACTTTGAGATTGTGATCGCGCTTCAAGAGTTCAATAAATACCATGCAGATATAGCTCTCAAAGGCAGAAGACCACGCTGCCTCTTTGTCTCAATGAGATTTTGGCAGCAGGCAGTAGAGCAAGCTGGCAATAAGATTCCATCTGGTCGTATCGTGAAAGATGTTGTAGATAGGATACGCGAAAGAACGAAAGTACCCAATCCTTACAATATTGGTGAAATATGCATTCTTCTGCCTAAAGATGACCCAGACTTAAGAGGTAAAGGCGGTTATTGGGGAGTAGTAAGTCATGTTGGGGAATACAGTTGTACAGTTCGTGCGATTCGTTGTTTAGTGAATCACGGTAATCAGCCCGTACATAACTAAACCAGCCCGACAGCAGATTACTGTCAGTAGACCTAAAAGTTCTGCGATCGCTCTGTGATCGATACCTGGGTATCTGATTCTTGCCTAATAAACTGTGTTTATTGATACGCTTTTTGGAAAAGTAATTGAGAAATATAACATAAGTAAAATTAATCAATTAACCAAAAAGGTAAGGGTAGATTTTGCACCAGAATATAGTTCTGGTACTGTGGTATGCAATTTTTGTAAAGTATAGGGGTAAAGATAAAAATTTTTTGATTCTGAGGATGATTGAGTTTGGCTATGACTGCAACACAACCAGTTTTAACTGATAGTAAAACCTTAAATGAAGTAGTTAACTGTTTAACAGAACATATTCCAATTCAGACTCAAGGCAAGTGTGAACAACAAAATATCTTTGAAATTTTAATTCGAGCAGCCACCCAAAAAGATAGTATTGAAAATACTACCAAAGTCTTAAAAAATGTTCCTACAAGTAATGACATACGTTACCATTTAGAGAAATATTCAGACCTAAAATCTCTGGAATTAGACTTAAATACAGCACTACAAAGTCGCTTGCCAGATGGGATTCGACAGGGAAAACAAAAAATAGCCATTGACTTTAACTTAATTCCTTATTATGGTGAACCGACACTATTAGAAGCGCCATATATTTACAGAAGTCAAGCTAAAAATGGCACTTGCTCTTTTTATGCTTATGCTACTGTCTATGTAATTAAAAAGAATAAGCGAGTCACCTTAGCTATTAAAGCTGTTCAACAACAAAATACAAAAGTAGCAATTATCACTTATCTTTTAGCACTGATTGAGCCTTTAAATCTTCAAATCGAAAGATTGTATTTAGACCGAGAATTCTTCTGTGTGCCAGTCATCAGATGGTTGCAAGCTCTTGATATTCCTTTTGAAATGCCAGTGATTATTCGGGGCAAACATGGCGGAACTAGACAATTAATTAGAGGGCGGCGTAGTTATAAGACTTGTTATACTTTAAACAGTGATAAATATGGCTCAGTTACTTTTAATGTGTGGATAGTTTGTACATATAAAAATGGTAAAAGACGAGCGCATGGGCGGGAGTTTTTTATTTACGCTGTTTATAAAGTTAAGCTGTCATTACATTCAATACATGATGACTACCGTCTTCGTTTCGGAATTGAAAGTAGCTATCGGATGAAAAATCAATGTCGCATTAAAACTACTATTAAAAATCCTACCATTAGGCTTCTATTTGTAGCTTTATCATTTTTAATTATTAATATTTGGATTTACCTCGTATGGCATTATCTTAGCCGTTTAAAAAGAAGCAGACGACAAGTTTTTTCTCATTTATTTACCCTCAAACAGATGCTTGAGTTTTTACGTCAAGTAGTAGACCGCAACTATGGAGTAAAGAGCGAAGTTTGTTTACCATCTGGGTGATTTTGGTTGATTACCGAGATATTTAATAAGTTTTACTTATTTATTATCCAGAGCAGTCAGCTTTTTTATATTCCCTAAGAAAACGGTATCATACACTACTATTTTTTAGCGATCGCAGAACTTTTAGGTCTACTGACTGT
>NZ_JAWJTF010000295.1:0-2512 GCF_048836525.1 Nostoc sp. CALU 546 | reverse complement strand
AAGAAGTCGGGATTCTAAATCTTAGTTTTTAGCTAACTTGTTGTTAGATGTGTAGTAAACCTTACTACCCGTATCAGGTACAAAATGGCATCTGACACATGAATTCCATAATGACTTCCAAATGGGTTCTTCCGATTTGTGGAAATACTCACCCATTACTGGTTTTATTGCCTCAGTTGCCTTCAGCAAATTGTAGTGAGGGATATTAAGGAATATGTGGTGAGCGACATGAGTACCAATATCGTGATGGATATGATTAACCAAACCATAATCACGGTCAATACTAGAAATCGCGCCTTTCAGGAAAGTCCAATCTTCTCCACGATACCAGGGAAGCTCTGGCTCAGTGTGGTGCAAGAATGTCACCAAATCGAGCCAAATTATAAACACAAGGTAGGGTACTGCATAATATTTCAGCAACCACATCCAACCCCATTGGTAGGTGAGGAAACCGAGCAAACCTACCATACCAATCAAAAGTACAGTACTAGTGATGACATCCCATTTTTCCGATGGCTTGAAAAGCGAACTGCCGGGCATAAAGTGGGAGCCTTCCTTGTTAGGAGAACGCTTAAACAAATACACAGGATAAGCCAATAGAAAAACATAATATCTGCCGATCTTTTGGGCTAAAGGCATCTCCTTGTATTGTGATTCGGTCACAGGATACCAGCTTTCATCATTATCGATATTGCCAGTATTTTTGTGATGGGTTCTATGGCTGATCCGCCAACCATGATAAGGAACAAGTATTGGTGTGTGCGAAAGATGTCCAATCAAATCATTGAGCCATTTATGCTTAGAAAAAGATTGGTGTCCGCAGTCATGCCCAACTACAAACAAAGCCCAAAACATCGTTCCTTGCATTAGCCAGAAAATCGGGAAGAAAAGCCAAGAATCCAGGTAAGAAGCAACTGCATAAAGCAGACCAATAATCAGGATGTCACGAAAGAAGTAAAAAAGTGATTTTGTCACATTGGGCTGAAAGCATTCAGCAGGAATTGCAGCTTTTAAATCCCCAAGTGTGAAAGGTAATTTAGTCGTATCCTCAGACGTTTCACCGCCAGGAGGATTATTGAAACTGATGGTATCTAATTGCACTGGATTCTTTTGTTAGATATAAATCGGAACTTGATTTGAGACAAAATAATCTCACCTCTAGGATGCCCACGAAACTAGCGATCGCTAACACAAAAGAGGATAATTTCTGGCAATTTACCTAACAATTTTAGTTATTAAAAAATTGCCAGATTCTATTTAAACACAGCATGATAAACGCTCTCGTTAATTCAAGAGCGTGAGTGTAATCACAGCGCTATTTATTGCTCTGTATAATGCTCGTCAAAAGTCTTATAGCCAACATCAGTTGTGTACAGTTGACACTGGTCTGTAATCTGCTTCATTAAAGGCCAAGAAAACTGACACTCATCATGGAGATAAGGCTGCCAATTCTCTTTGATGCTGCTGTAAGCTAACCGCAAATTATAAGAAGGAATAGCTGTGGAAATATGATGAGGGACATGAACATTGATATCGTGACACAAAACTTCTACCCAACGCGGATAATCGCAATGAATAGTGCCAGATAGTTGTGCTAGAGCTTCGTTCCACTTGTTCGCTGTCGCAAAAGGAACATCTGCGGCAGTATGGTGAACAATGGTAAAAGTACTCATCCAAAAATGGTAAACCATCCAGGGCACTAGCCAAAACTTGACAAATCCCCAGATACCAGTTGTGGCGATAAGAAGCGGAAAAGTGATCGCAGCAAACACAACTACAACAGCCACAGAAAGCTTGATACTCGATTGGTCTTTAGTTTTGAAGTTCCGCCAATCAAAATGCACCACAGCCCAATGTCCAATGGAACCTACCCACCAGAGGCGTTTACGCATGAACAACTTAAAAGCAGACTGCCGGGTTGTATCCCAGTTTTCAAATACTTCTGGTCTGATTGGATGCCAAGCGTTGTCCTCATCCAGCTTGTTGGTATGAGTATGGTGATAATTATGCTTAATGCGCCAACTGTGAAAGGGGTAAATTAACGGCATCATGAAGAAGTGCCCCACCAAATCATTTACCCAACGACGTTTGGCAAAAGACCTGTGACCACAATCATGTCCAATTACAAAAAAGCCTGTTAAAGCAGTGCCCGTAAAAATCCAAGCTAGGGGCAAAAGAAACCAAGGAGTGATAATCAAGCTGTAATAACCCAAGGCAACTGCCAAGACACTGAGCAATGCTTGTGTCCAAGCTTTGCGACGGCTCTGCTGAAAACATTCCCGTGGCAGGGTTTTGACAATATCTTTGAGCCGGAAGTCGGAATTACCAGGCTCGTCACTTAGTTTCTGGCTATTAATTATTGATGTAGTCATGAACACCTGAAAAACAACAAACTCCTACACCAAGTCACTCAAAAAGTGGCTCGCCGCAAAATTTCTTAATATTAGCGCTTCGGATTATAGCAACCTAACCGACACGAGCGCACCCGTAAATAAACTTTTGAAAAGTGAGG
>NZ_JAWJTF010000003.1:0-181984 GCF_048836525.1 Nostoc sp. CALU 546 | reverse complement strand
TTGGCTTGGCAGACTACTAGCCAGTGACTGGAGCTACCAAGCAGGATATACAGCGCGTCAGGCGACGGGTGAGTTTCAATAACATCATTCGCTAGTCTTCATCCTGTTGGTAATTTTTATTAAGAACTCCCGCAATCCTTATCTACCTTCAGCAGCTTTGACTATCCACTGCATCTGTTACCTGGGGATATTGTTCTGTTCTGTTTTTTTCAAGGTTCAGTAGAAGCGCTTTTTGTATTTTTAGGAGGAGCGCCCGTTTCATACTTTTATTATCACTGACGGCGTTAGTGATTGTCAACCAGTTTGAATCACCTTTTTAGGATTTTTCACTAACTGAACTTGTAAAAAATCTTCTACAGATATATCAAGAGCCTTGCATATTGCTTCTAGCTTTTCCCAAGAAACAGTAGGTTTGAGTCCTTTACGTTCATCAACTGTATATTCTCCGCGCTCCAAGTGCTGTATTGACTGGTAAGAACACCCAGCCCGTTTAGCCAGCGAAGCCATTGACTCTTCACCTCTAAGTATTTTTAATCGCTCTCCCATCTCTTTAGTCCACCAGACGCTAGCGATAAGAGTTTTTGACATAATTAATAGTTCTTCTTCTATGTAATCTTTTCTATTATCGCCACTTGACTTCTCAGCCATAATACAATAACTTGGTTAGTGATAAAGAGTAATACCTTTCACTAACTTAGTTTGAAGCACGGCAAAAGTAAAAGTGATCGCTTGCCGATATGCAATGCGATGATTTTAGTTTGCGCCAATTGAAGGAATACAACTAGAGAAAAGGGATCACCTACAGCAAACGCTTGCGCTCTTGAGCAATGCTAGAGCAATCGCATACGCTTGTACACGATTGCTGATTGGGGCAATGCCAGAGTGCGATCGCCTTTGTCTTAACTTCATGATTGTTATAACTGAATGTCCGTTGATTGCTTCTCCAGGCTTCTTTACCCACTCAACAGAGCTTGTGCTATACCCCGGTGATCATGTCTCTAGACTATGTTTCGACTTGGAATGTTAGCTTGACTTGGTTTGTAATGGTTGACTTGCGAACTCTTTCGCGTCCTGGGTGCTGGCAGTTCGCTTTCCTTGCCCTTATATTTAATATAAAGTGTTACTTAGCATTTGTCAAGCTTGACTTAGTATTTGCTAAGTGTTACTTTATATAAACAAAGCAGACTTAGTAAACACTAGGTGTTACTTTGTAGAAATAAATCCTAAACCAAGGCTTAATAAAGGAGGTGGTTTAGTGAGTTCATGTTTGATGAAGGTTGAAAAGCGTATTCAAAAGGAAGTTCCTGGATTAGGAGAAAAAATTCGACGTGCAAGAAAGGTTGATAAACGCCCACTTATAGAATTAGCAGCCTTGGCTGGAATGAGTACCCCAAACTGGTATGCCATTGAAAATGAAGAAATGAAAACATTGCCTCTGGCAACACTCAGAAAAGTAGAAGCTGTTTTAGGTGTTACTTTTGGTGTCGAATTTAAAGAGGATGAGGACGAGGAAGAACAAGAATGACTTGATGAATGCGTTTATTTAACTAGCCATGATAATTTGAAGCGACCGCCCGCCTGCAAGCTATGCGATCGCTCACCTAAACTAGACCACCACAAGAGGTATAGTTATGTTTACACTACCAGTTTTTCAGCTACTCCTCGAAGACAATCCCAACTTGTTTACTACAGAAGGTTTATCAGCCTTACTGGAAGATTGTATTCGTCTAAAATATCCTAAACGCCACAAATTCACTTACCCCTCTTTACTAAACCAACAGGTTTACTTATCTCTTGCTAACCTTGGTGACGGTAGCAGTGAAGATGAAGAAATCCTTCGCCGCATTTTGTCAGACCCTAAAGGCTGGTGCTTGGATGCCCCAGCAGAGGTAAAAAAAGGGGCTAAGTTTTATGACAACATGGGTAAAATGTTTGGCCCTCATTTTGGAACTGACCTTTTTTTGTACCACACTGTTCGAGACAACATTCAACAGCTTCAGAAAAGGTTAGGCATCTCTGGGGTGAGAACAAGAAACATTTCTGTACGCGATCGCCTATTTTCATACCCGACAGTAGAAGATCAGTTAATTACGCTGGATAAAGATCGTGTCACCCTTCAACAAGCTGTACCAGAAATCATCAAGTATTTTGCCAGCCTCGTGCAGATGCAGCCTGCATACAATTTATTTTTAGTTGATGAGAAAGAGCAAAAAAATTCCGCTTCAGTCACAGCAGTTGAAAATGCGGCATCAAAGACAGTAATAGCAGAGGTTTACACCGAATCTTACAACTGGGAGCTAACAGGGGCTAACTGTTGGCGGGGTAAAAGTATTGAAAGATTAGACCCTGACAAAATTCGTCTTGCCCTTCATCTCGACTGGGACGAGAACGAGTTCATCTTTTTTGAAGCTCAACACCCAGACTTGAGCCGATTTCCTTGGACAACCGAAGCCGCTTACCAATAAACCGATTTCTCCCCTACCTCTTCAAGGAGCCAACATGAATTTACCTTTAAATCAGTCCGTATTGTTGGAGTCGAGAACACTGAGGACTTCAGCTTTAACGAATTTTGAGAGCGACAAAGCTTTATCTATTCTCTCCAAGGCTAAAGCAATAATTTTCGCTGTCTGGAATGGTAGTGGTTGGGCCACCACTGCACAGATTGCAGAATACTTCGAGGTGAGTGAATCAGCGATTAAAGAATTGTACAGAAGCAATCAAGAAGAATTTAACCTTCAAGAAACTGAAACCCTTGTGGGACAAGCGCTTAAGGATGTTAGACAGACATTCTGTCTAAGTCCCAGAACACCAAAAGCGAGAGTTTTTAGTCCTTTAGGCGCTCTCAGGATTGCGATGTTACTACAACAATCGGAGGTGGCCGCACAGATCCGAACGATACTTATTGAAATCGTTGCAGCGATACCCAACACAATTGCATCTCAACACCAAAATCATGTACCAGTCCTTCCTCCTGTTGAACAGAGGCTAGATACTTTTGTCAAAGCAATGAAGACTTTAGCCGAACTCACGGGTGGCAGACTCAACCCATACATGGAACAGAATTGCAAAGACTTCGCCGCCAATCTGATAGCTGACTACAACAGACAGTTACTAACCGGCACAAAAGAAAAATGGCTTGGCGTGGTCAACTTTGCAGAGAGCGAACTGGGAAAGAAAGTCCCCCTGAGCGGCACTCACTACCGTGGTCACTTGGGTACATGGGTGAGAACATTCTACCCACACTTGGGCGATCGCCAAGAAACGCGATTGGTTAACGGTGTCCAACAGCCAATTTATGTCTACGCTTGTCACGAGCCGGCTGTTGCGGCTGGGTTGACCAAAGCTGTAGAAGAGTTCTTCGCTCATCCCAGTCCTGGAGCAGCGCTAAGGCAGGCGGGGGCTTTCGCTAATAAGAAAGCTGTAGTTACTGCTTGATGGTCATCGGTCAAGCAGAGCGATCGCCAAGTAATCAAGAATTAAGACTTTTACAACAAAGGTAAATTTTACCTTGAGGGGAAAAGATATGGAACTCGGCTACTTCCAGAAAGATGTACTCATTGAAAAACTAGCTAAGAAATTCTACGCGATCCAAGGCTATGTAGTCCCCGAATCATATCGGATGCAATCAGCTACACATCCAGCAGAAAGAGCGTGTGTGGCTATGGCTATTTTCGCAATCGAAGAATTTGAATCCATCAAAGATGAAGGTTCAGATGAGGATGATGACGAATATGAAACTGATTGTTTATTCCCTGAATAACCTTTGTTGCCAGGGGTTTAATTGAAGCGCGAGTAATACACCTTCCTAAATATTTTCTTACAAATTACAAGATGGTTAAACGGATATGAAAGCCATAGTGACAGTAGTTGAAAAAATCTCATCTGAAGCTCACATTAATATTCCTGAAGCTTTAGCAGAATCAGGTATTAGACAGCACGTTGTAGACCATTACAACAGTGGCGAAATGCTTCCTTTACTGAATATTTTCCACGTTGATTTTGAATCTATGAGCGTTCACATTGGTAAAAAACTCCAAATCACTTGGCAACCTGGAAAGCCTTGGAGTTCAAAGCGTCCCTATTACTTTTGTAAACTTGGAAGATTTACTTTGACTCTGTTAACTGATACAGAGCAAAACTTAACTCGTACAGAAGTTTATTTTGGGCATCACAAGCAACTTATTTATACGTCAGAAAAAGAGATATCCAAAGAATTGGCAACAGTCGAACTCCAAAATTTCTTAAGCGGATTAGCTGTTGAACTTCAGACTTTAAGCCACATTGAATTTCCAGAACAAGTTTGAAAATAACAGGAGTTAAACATGAGACTAACAACATTAGAAGGTCAATACCAGTGCATCGTGATTGACCCTCCCTGGTTCTATCGGCTGAGAAATCAGGATAAGACTCACCGAAACCGCATTAACTACAAGCCAATGCACATAGAAGAAATACTGTCATTACCTGTTCCAGGCTTAAGCGATCACACAGGGTCAGTTCTTTGGCTTTGGTTCACCAACAATCACATGATTGAAGCCGCACACTGCTTAGAAACATGGGGTTTTAGCTTGAAAACTATTCTTACCTGGGAAAAAGTTACTAAAGCTGGTACAACCCATCTGGGTACTGGTCACTGGCTACGTAACGCAACTGAACATTGTGCTTTAGCTGTACGAGGTAATGTCAGGGCGTTTGCTGGACGTTCCCTCACTAATGAATCATCACTAATCCATGCACGGCGGCGTGAGCATTCCCGTAAACCAGATGAATTTTTTGAACTAGTAGATAAGCTCTGTCCAGAAATGACGAAGTTAGAAATGTTCGCTCGTTCTTCTCGTGATGGTTGGGATTGTTGGGGGGATGAAGCCCAGAAGTTTGATAGTGAAACGAATGTTTCTTTGAGTGCATGAAAATAGCATTATATAAAGGGTAATTATGTTAACAAATATAGAATGGACTGACCAAACAGAAAATATCATCCGTGTCAAAGAAGGCGGTTGGTGGTGTCATAAGAAAAGCGAGGGTTGTGCAAACTGTTATGCAGAGAAATTAAATAAAAACTCTTTCTTTGGCGGAAACAAGCAACCCTACTCTGGGCAACCACCAGAGCTAGTGTTAGATACAGAAGCTATTCGGAAATGGGGATTCCAAAGGAAACCTAAGAAGCATTTCGTTTCTTCAATGACAGATGTTTTTGGTGAGTGGGTTCCGCGTTTTTGGCAACACGAAATGCTGGACGGAATGTTCGTTGCTCCCAACCAAATATTTCAGATTCTCACTAAACGCCCAGAAATTATGCTGTCATCTATGGATGAATGGCTTTCTTGTCATGGACTAGACAAGTTACCTTTAAATATTTGGTCAGGAACTTCAATTGAGAATCGCCGCACTTTAGAAGAACGTAGTCAATTTCTTGCTCAAATTCCGGCTTTAATCCGCTTCTGGTCAGTTGAACCGTTGCTAGAAGATTTGGGCGATATCACTCAATACTTGAATGATGTTCAGTTACTAATTATTGGTGGTGAATCTGGCCCAAATTCCAGACCATGCCACATCGAATGGATTAATTCAATTGTCCAACAGTGTCAGGTAGCTAAAACACCTGTGTTTGTGAAGCAGTTGGGGGCGAATGTTTATTTGAATCAGCAACCTTTTAAAACGAAACACGCCAAAGGTGGCGAACTTGCTGAATTTCCTCAACAGATACAAATTCGGGAATTTCCCAACTTCATTTGTGATTAGAAACAAATCCCTCGATTGTTAAGAGACTTTCGAGGGAAGGCAATTTTTATCAAACAGAATTCAGGAGTCAGGAGTCAGAATTCAGAATGAATTCTGTACGACTGGTGGATGAATAAGCGGGTTTAATACCCCCGCTAAATCAAAGATTTAGCGGTCAACAAGAAAGTAGCGGGTCTGAATCCCCCACTAATTGATTCTGACTCCTGAATTCTGACTTCTGAATTCTTCTTCAATAGGTATATCATTATGACTTTAGCAGAAAATCAGCTTAATAATCGGACAGCTTTTGAAGTCTTCATTCCCGGTTTTTTTGATGATTATCCACTTGAATCATCAGAATTCCGGCTGTACGCGCATATCCAAAGAAGAGCGGGTGTAAGCGGTTGCTTTGAGTCTATTCCGAAGATGGCTAAACATTGTTACATCGCTCTCAAAACTGCCAAAAATGCCATCAAGCTTTTACTAGCCGCCGGAATGATTGAAATACAAGAACGTCTTGGAACTACTAACATTTATACTCCCACTTCACCTTCTTTGTGGGTTTCTCCTAACCAAATTCAATTACTTCGTTCACAAATTAAAGTAAGTAAAGAAACCCCAGTCAAAATTAACCCCAGTCAAAATTGCACGGGGGGTGGGGTCAATTTTGCACCCAGTGGGGGGGTCAATTTTGCATGGGGGGTGGGGTCAAATTTGACCCACAAAGGTATTCCCATTAAGGTAATCCCATCTAAGGAATTCACACTAAGTGCAGTCCCCCCAAAAAACGAGTGTGTGTGTGAAGAAACTAACTTGGATTTACAACCAAATCAGGAAGAAGAACCAATTCCCGAATCTTCGTCTTCACAATCAAACCAGGAAGAACCAATTCCCGAATCTCTCACTTCGTTGTCAAATCAATCCGAGACTTTGCATCAAATAGACATTCCCTCATGTAGACCTACTATTGCGGCGGGGTTGTTAGATAAAAACGAACAAGCAAACAAGAAACCAAGCAAACCAAAATTTCAGTCGATTGATGATTTGCTCAATCACATCCTGCTTGACCCCGGCATCTTGGCATCTGAGCCTTTACCCGCAGTTTACAGAAATGAAATCAAACTCCGCTGTTGGCGTTTCCCCTGGCGTACTTCTTCCAGAGACAAGATTTACCAAACCTGCGATCGCCGTTTGGTGGAGTTAATCGCCAAGGAGAGAGCCGAGTGGGACAAGGTTAATTGGCAGCAAAAAGTCCCCACTGTGATCAAATCAATCAGCAATTTGGAGGTGAGTAAAGCTGGTTTAGAAGAACTGCTGGTTTATTGGTCAAAAGTTCTCTCTTCATCTACGCCACAAACTGAACAATCAAAAGCCAACGACCAACCCATCGGTTACTACTCAAATCGTTCTCTTGATTGGCATAAAGCGACTTTCAGTGAACTTCTAGACCGCATGGATGAAGTTGGTAAAGACAAAGCGATCGCTTCTTTCAGCAGCCGTTATGACCAACAAGACCCAGGTGCAACGCTCAAATGGTTGGATTGGTTAAAACTTACGCATCCTCAAATGTATATGTACTTACATCCGCAAGCTGCGTGAACAATATGGGATCTAGATTTTCTAGAAATCAAAATTTTCAAATGAGGTGAACTATGACACAAGACAAAACAAACTTCACATCCCAACAAGACCGCTTACCCCCACAAAGCATTGAGGCTGAAGAAGTAATACTTGGTGGCATTATGCTCGACCCAAGTGCCATGAGCCGAATCAGCGATCGCTTAGTGGCAGATGCTTTTTACATCAATGCCCACAAAGACATTTATCAAGCAGCCCTACGACTGTACAGCCAAGGATTACCAACGGATTTGCTTTGCATCACTAACTGGTTGTCTGATAATGGTTTATTGTTCCGTATCGGTGGACGCAATAAACTGGCCAGTCTGGTTGACTGTACTGTGTCAGCTGTGAACATCGATGCCTTAGCTGACTTGGTAATGGAAAAATACCAAAGGCGGCAGTTAATCCTTGCTGGCACTGAGATTGTTCAACTCGGCTATGCCACCGAAACTGATTTACCTGTAATTCTCGACGAAGCCGAACAAAAAGTCTACTGCATTAAGTCTGAGCATTCTGCCTCTGACTTGGTTCATATTTCTCATGCCTTAGCCGACACTTTTACCGAAATTGAAGCGCGTCATACTGGTAAGGGATCACCAGCAGCAAGCAGTGGATTTTATGACCTGGACAGTATACTCGGTGGTGGTTTTCGCAAAGGACGGTTGTATGTACTGGCTGCTCGTCCTTCTGTTGGTAAATCTGCTTTGGCTGGTAATCTCGCTCTCAATGTTGCCAAAACTGGGAAGATGCCTATCTGCGTTTTCAGCTTGGAAATGTCTACTGATGAGTACGTACAGCGATTTTTAAGCAGTGAATCTGGCATTGAAAATAACTTCTTGGAAACTGGGAATGTCTCTGACAGCCAGTGGGAACCTTTGAGCGTGGCGATCGCGCAGTTAAGCGAACAACAGATTTTCATCAACGACGAATCTTGCCCTTCTCTTAATGAAATCCGTAGCCAAGTCCGCCGAATTTCATCCCATTACGGTGGTGTTGGGCTTGTGATCATTGACTACTTACAACTGATGGCTCTTGATACTGATTCACGGGTGAACATGGCTCAACGAGTCGGTGAAATCAGCCGGGGATTAAAAAGATTAGCCAAAGATTTGGATGTGCCTGTACTGGCTTTGTCCCAACTCAACCGCGAAGTTGAACACCGTAACGATAAACGTCCTGTACTAAGTGATTTAAAAGACAGTGGTGCTGTTGAGCAAGACAGTGATGTTGTGATCATGCTTTACCGCGAAGAAATGTATAACCCCGATACCCCAGATCGTGGCATTGCTGAGTTAGTCGTTCGCAAGCAACGCAATGGCCCCACTGGTACAGTCAAGCTTTTATTTGACCATCAGTTTACCAGATTCAAGAATTTATCTCGTGGTCGTAGTTTTTAAGGAGCTACTGGAGGATAAACATTGTCTTTTACGCAAGATAGGGAACTAAGAATGATTGAAACTTACCAACAACTTTTACAACAATGGGCGGCTCTTGCCCCTGATGAATGCGCTATTACTGACCGGGATTATAGATTCAAGATTAAGATACTACCCAAAGTCGAAAAGTGTTCTTTCGACAACCCTTGGCGCTCTGTTACTTCAGAAAATCTAACTTGGCGGCTTCATGTAGCTGAAGATGTAATTCTCAGACAGTTGAATTTTGTTCTTCTAACAGTTCTACATCGCTGTTGTGACCGTCAGTCCAATATTCATTTCACTTTCATAGAGCTTGGAACTATCGCCACAATCTGCAATGGGTTGAAGTCGCAAATACAGCCACATCCAGCGATCGCGGCATTAGACGCATATATTCAATTACTGAATTTTTAGAAGGTGGTACATGAAAGCGCTATCTGTCCGTCAGCCTTGGGCATGGGCAATTATTTATGCTCTCAAAAATGTTGAAAACCGAGGCTGGCCCATTCATTATCGCGGCGACATTCTGATTCACGCTGCCAAAACTTGCACCAACAAAGATTACCAGCTAGCGAGAGAATTTTGCCACAGCATGGGGGTAGTAACCCCAGAATTAATCTCTTTACGTCGCGGTCAAGTTATTGGCATTGTCACAATAGTTGATTGCAAGTTTTCACAAGTTGCGTCTGGCTGGGGGATGCCTGAGCAATACCACTGGAAGCTGGAGAATCCACGCGAGATTACACCGATTCCTTACATTGGGCGATTGGGGATATTTGAAGTGCCAGATGAACTGGTCAGGAGTGCGATCGCCTCATGAAATCAGTCCTTTCTCTTTTCTCCGGTATCGGCGGACTCTGCCACCACGGAATATCAGCCGCAGGTCTATCCCACAAATTCCGAGTCCAGCAATTTGTCGAAATCTCCGCTTATTCTCAATCACAATTGCGCCATGAACAACCAGGAATTCCAATCCACGCAGATATTACCAACTACCACTGCCAAGAATCAATTCGCAATTCGCAATTCGCAATTATTAACTAGGAGTAAAAGAAATGAATCAAAAAATTAGTATTGCTGATAGAACGAAAGCTTTGGCAATAAGAATAGTTAAAGCTTGTACTTTTTTAGATGAAAAACCCGGAGTTTGTCGAACATTATCAAAACAGTTACTCCGAAGTGGTACTTCTATAGGTGCAAACGTTAAAGAAGCATTAAGGATAAGCTCACTCAACAGTTACAGAATCAATTCCCATATCACTGGAGAGCAACAATATAACTGATGATGTTACTTAGATTTTGCTGTCTTAGTAAATTTAGCGGATAAACAACACAATTCATAGCTGCCCTTAAAAGTAGCCAGTATTGTGAGCCCACTTAGGGAGCGATACGCTGTGTGCAGCCGTGAGATTAGATTACTCCTCACCGAAAGTCAAAGCGCCATATAAAAACACAATGCTTTATGTTTATGAGGTGGCGGGATGTTGGTTTAGCTTTGCTGGCGAAGTATTTCCTGAATTCCTGAATCAGCACTTGGCAGCGTCTACTGGCATCTCTGGCTTACCGCATTAGAATTCTGCCTTGTTTTCGGTCTTTTGGCGACACTTGTACAGCTTGCATACTATAATCTGCGGCTTGATGAGCTAGTTCTTTGGCTCTAGCTTTTAAGTCTTTCATTCTCCCTCCATTTCGATAAGCAGAACGTCCAGGTTTTCTATCTCTTCATATAGTTATCTGCCCTGCTAGACAGGAAACTAGCGTCTGCATACAAATCAAATACTACTCGTTGCAGTCCAAAATAAGCTTGCAGTAGTGCATCCCTTGTTTCTGGTTTCATATCCTCCCAAACATCTAAGCAAAATTACAGCATATAGCTGTAGACAAGATTGCATCTTGATTACAACTGTTTACTGTGAAACGGCGATTGCAATTCTTGGGTAGTGCCTGCAATCGCATACGCTTGTACATGATTGCTGATTGGGGGCAATACCAGAGTGTGATCGCCTTGATTCTGGAACAATTGAATGAAGTTTTTGCAACCAGTTTTCAGACTTAGTTTGGTCATCGGGATCTCCCCGGCGGCTCCAGCGTTAGAAGGTTACTTCTGGCTACTCCGGTTTTAGCTCCGGCTACTTTTCCTGGCGGCACTTCAGTTTTAGTTCGTCAATAAACCGTCTTTTTCAAGAATTTAGTAATTTTGATACAACTGGCTGTGATTTATATCTCCGTGAGTGGGAATACTAAACTGTAAGGTAATCACCAATTCAGTTAAAAACTTTTTTTCTGCTTATATGAAGGGAAATATAAATTAGGGATGCAACAACTCTTCAATCTGGGACAACTTGTATACTTGCGTGCTGACCCATCAAGATCGGGGCCAATAATTGAGATTCTTCCGCCAGCAGGGGGACAATCTCGTTACCGCATCTTCCACTCTCCCACTCAAATTCTGGAATACCATGAAGAGCAGCTGGTTGACGCAGGAGCTACTTCAAAAACCACTGGATTATTGGAAACATTAAAAGCAGGGCAATGGCTAAATGTACAGAGCTTTCGTGCCAGATTGACAGCAGCGAGACTTTCTCATCCACAAATTGATAATCTCTACGCCCTGCACTCAGCACGCATCAAGTTTATCCCCTTCCAATTCAAACCTTTGCTGCGTTTCTTGCGTGCTGACCAGCCTCGGTTACTAATTGCTGATGAAGTTGGTGTCGGGAAAACTATTGAGGCTGGTTTAATACTAAGGGAACTCCAAACCCGCCAACAATTAGACAACATTCTGATTGTTTGCCCCAAAGCCCTCGTTTCTAAATGGCGAGCGGAAATGCACCGTTTTGATGAGGATTTTCGACCACTGACTTCAGAAACTCTCTCCTACTGCCTAAGAGAGGCTGATTTAGATGGAGTTTGGCCTCCGCATTATTCTCGTGCCATAGTCCACTTGGAACTCCTGAGAATTGATAAATATCACAAGGGAATCAAGGGGCATGGCTCCAGTCCTGGATTAACGACACTTAACCCATCACCCCGCTTTAGCTTGGTTATTGTTGATGAGGCACACCATCTTAGAAATCCAGGGACTAGTTCTCATGAAGTAGTGAAATTTCTTTGCGACATTAGCGAAGCTGTAATATTTCTCTCCGCTACCCCGCTGCATCTTGGCAATCGTAACCTTTACACGCTACTCAATCTGCTACGTCCAGACCTGTTTCTTGATGAGACAGTTTTTAACGAGATGGTCCAACCTAATCAGCATCTCAATCAAGCCATTAGACATATTCGCAGTCGCCTCCCCCAAAGTACTTGGCAAACGTCATCACTCCAAGCGTTGCGAGATGCCGCAACAACAACTTGGGGTAAGCAGGTACTAAGCCAAGATCCTCGATTTATGGACTGGTATCAAAAGTTTCAGGATCGCGCAACACTGACTAATGCAGATCGAATTAATTGTCTGCGGGATTTAGAAGAGGTGCATTCACTGGCTCATGTAATGAATCGTACTCGTAGGCGGGATATCGGGAGATTTACGATTCGTGAACCACATACCATTTCTGTACCGTTCACACCACAACAGGAAGAATTTTATCAGGCATTGATTGAATTCCGTCGAGAAATGCTCTCCTTAGATCATGAAGAACAAGTGATACGGCTGATTACGGATACTTTAGAGCGTCAGGCGGCGAGTTGTTTACCAGCTCTTGTGCCTACACTTAATAAATTTATCCAGACAGGTAAAATTAAACTTTCTGATATTAGTGACGATATTGAGACAGAAAATGAGGATACTAAACTTCTTCCCTATTTACTAGAGAAAGCAAAGCATCTGCGTAGACTAGCTGCTGCTTTACCAGCGAATGATCCAAAATTGGATCAGTTATTGAGAATAATTGAGGAAACACTACTGGGTGAGTGTTCTGGCAAAGTATTGGTTTTCTCATTCTTTTTGCATACCTTGGCTTATCTGCAAAAACAACTGCAAGGTGCTGGTTACAGAGTAGAAGTAATTACTGGAAAGGTGGAAGATGCAATTAGAGAACATCTACGAGAGCGCTTTCGCTTGCCCCGCAAACATCCAGATGCACTCGATATCCTTTTATCTTCTGAGGTAGGTTGTGAAGGACTAGATTATGAATTTTGCGATCGCTTGGTAAATTACGATATACCCTGGAATCCTATGCGGATTGAACAACGCATTGGACGAATTGACCGTTTTGGTCAGCAAAGCGATAAAGTACTCATCTTTAATTTTGTCACACCAGGCACTGTTGAAGAACGCATTTTCTTTCGTTGCTTTGAACGATTGGGGATCTTTCAAGACACAATTGGGGATTTGGAGGAAGTGCTGGGAGATGTTGTACAAGATTTAACTCGTGTGGCACTTGACCCGAAACTCAGCCCGGAACAAGCTGAACAGAAAGCACAGCAAATGGCAGATAATGCACTCCGCCTAGCAGAAGAACAGCATCGACTGGAAGTAGAAGGTGGTTCATTCTTGGGGCTTGATGAGGGCTTTACTTCGGATATTGAATCTGTAGTTGCTCAAGACAAATTTGTTTCTGCTGATGATTTACGCCATCTGATTGAAATGTTTGTGGAACAGCCGACATTGGAAGGACAAATTACTGTTGATAGTCGGCATTCGGGACTCCATCGGCTACGCCTGAACAAAGATGGACGAGGGGAACTGCTTAAAAAAGTGCGATCGCTGAAACAGTCAGACCGTTCCACGGTTATTTTCACACGTTGGCTAGAAGGTAGTGAGCTACATTGGCTACTCACATTTGACCAGAAAATAGCTCTCGAACAGAGGGATATTCCATTTATCACGCCTATTCATCCTTTAGCGCGGGTGGCGATCGCTCATTTGGCAAGCATAGATGAGCCATTGGTTACGCAAGTCGCTATCCATGACAATACAATGCCACTTGGACAGTACCTTTTTGTTTGTGACCTCTGGGAAACGGTTGCTGTGCGCCCAGAAGTGCGGTTAGTAGGAAAAGCATGGAACCTTAATAATTCCTGTTTTGCACCTGAAGTTTCAGCAGCACTGGTGCGCTTGTTGAGCCACGCCGTACAGCCAGCAGAATATGTCAGTCTTCTACCATCTTTAATCGATTCAAGCATTCAACAGCTAGATGAAACTGCACACCAGCACCGTTTAAAAGAACTCAACGAGTTGCGAGAGAGAAACAATACGCTATTAAATGGCAAACTGGCTAGTCTTGATGCTTATTACCAAAATCGTCTTCAGCGCTTGGAAACTGAACTCAATCAGGCGAAAGATGAACGGATTATTCGGATGAAAGAATCGGAGCGATCGCGTATTCATCGAGATTACAAAAGCAAGCGTTCTGATTTAGAAAATCGCCGTGAAGCAGACATTATTAGTCAGAGGATTACTGTAGGAATTTTATTAGTAGAAGGGATGGTCACAAATGGTTAGCAATTACAAACAGCTTACCGAAGAAAATATTATAAGATATGGTACTGATATAGATGATTATGGACCTGTCTTTCTTACTAGCCTGTATAGTGACAGAACGCACTTTATTTATGAATTACTTCAAAATGCAGAGGATGCAGGAGCTACAAAAGTAAATTTTAAATTATTTAATGATCACCTTAAATTCTATCACAATGGCAGATTATTTACAGAGGCAGATGTTCAGGGTATCTGTGGACTGGTGAAAAGTACCAAAAAGGAAGACTTAACAAAGATTGGAAAGTTTGGCATTGGCTTTAAATCAGTCTATGCCTATACTGATTCTCCAGAAATTCATTCAGGTGATGAACATTTTTTTATTGAACATTATGTTAGACCTCATGCTGTAATGAGTGATGTTATTATCTCTAGAGAATATACTACTCTTTTTATTATTAAATTTAACAAACAAGATTTGTCTAAAGCAGCTGCTTACCAAGAGATTGAAACTCATCTGAGAAAATTTAATCCGCGCAATTTGCTATTTCTAAATTACATTGAAGAAATTTCTTGGCATCTAGAAAAAGGACAGCAAGGAATTTACAAGCGAGAGATTTTAGAACATGACGCTGGTTATAAACGAGTTACTATTAAGATAAATACATCTTTTGATAATAGTCAAGAGACTTGGATCATCTTTGGTAAACCAGTTCCTTATCAGCTAAATCTCAAAGTTGAAGTTGCTTTTCTTGTTCAGAAGGATAAAAAAACTCAGCAAGAACAAATCGTTCCTGTATCGAATTCTCAATTAGTAGTTTTCTTCCCAACTGAAAAGGAAACTCACTTGAATTTTTTATTACAAGGTCCTTATCGTACTACGCCAGATAGGGCAAAAATTCCTCCTAATGATAGCTTTAACCAGAAACTAATTGAAATTACTGCTGATTTAGTAGCTAGTGTTCTTCTAAAGTTAAAAGATTTAGGATTACTCACTGTAAGTTTTTTACAAATTCTTCCCATACGTGCATCTGAATTTCCAGAAAATACTATGTTTTATCCTGTATTTAACGAGGTATGTGAAGCCTTTCAAGAAAATGCCTTGTTGCCTACACCTGACGGACGTTATATTCCAGCTATACAGGCTAAATTAGCTCGAAGTACTGCACTTCGTAAACTTCTTTCAGATACTCAATTACAACAGCTTTATGGAGATAATTACACATGGTTATCTGACGAAATATCTAGGAATACTACTCCTGAATTATGCCAATATATTAGGGATATTTTGAAAGTTGAAGAAATAGAACCTGACAAATTTGCTTCAAAATTTAGTCTAGATTTTATTACACAGCAGTCAGATAATTGGGTAGCAGAATTTTATACCTTCCTCATAGGTCAAGAAGCACTTTGGAAAGAAGAAACACATAGAAAAAATCCACCACTATTGAATAAACCTTTCATCAGGTTACAAAATGATAAGCACGTAACACCATTTGACTATCATAGTAAAAAACCAAATGCCTATTTACCAACTGAGGTACCAACAAGTAAAGCAACAGTTAAAGTAGAAGTTGTTGCAATTCCAGAAGCTAAAATATTTTTAGAAAGACTAGGTTTAGAAAAACCTAGTAGTTATACAGAAGTACGTGATCATATTATTCGTAAATACAAAGTATTAAAACAAATTGATGAAGAAGAAAATAAAAAGGATATTAAAATAATTGAGGATGCTTTACAAATATCGTCTTCTACAGAAAGAAAACAGCTTATAGAACAACTAAAAGATACACCATTTCTACTATGTATCAATGCAAAAACAAATAAACAGGAATATCAATCACCTGAGAAAATATATTTTCGTTCCAAGAGTTTAGAAATGTACTTTGAAGGTAATGAAGCAGCTTGGTTTCTAGATAATAATAATAATATTTTTATTGACCATGAATTGCTGATTGAGCTAGGTATTAGTGAGACAGTTCGTTATTATTATAGTTCTCCTAATGCTCATGGTTATGTTATTCTTTCTGATAGTAAAGGTAATCATAAACGAGGTATTAAAGGATTTGATCCTAACTTTTCTATTGATGGTTTAGCTCATACCTTAGAAAATCCTACATACGATAAGTCATCGTATATATGGAATTATTTGTTATTACCTAACCGACAAAGGCTGAGTGGAGTAATAGAATTATCTAAACGTGTAACCTACCAAGATGCTCAAAAAGAAAAATGTTTTTCCAAAGTATGGCATCAAGTTTCTACCCAAAAATGGCTTCCTAATTCCCTACTAAAATTGTGTCAGGCTAACACTTTATCTCTTGATGATATATCTAAGGATTTTATTAGAGATGAAAAAGATGAGGATCTTGCAACTTGTATAGGAGTCAAACCAAGAGCTTCTCTGCTAGAAGAAGCTACAAGAATAGGAATATTACCCGAACTCCTTGATTACCTAAGAAAAAACCCACGCACGCAAAAGCTCTGGGTTGAAAAATTAATTAAAGGTGCATCATCTGAAGGAACACGAAACAATGGAACAGGATCAATAACAACATCTAGTAATGGTACTTCGCCAGAACCAGAAGCACCTAGTATTGACTACATAACCGCTCTTAAGGAAGTATTTTCACAACCTGGTAAGACTGAATTAAATGAGGCTTTTGAACCAAGTCCGGTTGCTAATCCTGAAGCGCGTTTACAAAAGATACAAGATAGTATTCGCAATGATAAAGAGAATGAACCATCCGCTATCGAAAGATTCAAGAAAATTGAATCTAAGACATGGGAGGGGAAAAATAAAGAGATTGTAACTTTCCTCAAAGAAACGTACAACGGGAAATGTCAAATTTGCTCTGAAACTTTCCCAAAGCGAAATGGCGAAGCCTATTTTGAAAGAGTATATTTAGTTTCTTATACTAAAGCAAGATGGATTGATCAACCCGGTAATGTTCTTTGCTTGTGTCCTACCTGCTGCGCTAAGTTCAAGCACGGTTCAGTCGACCCAGGAGATGATATCGAAGAGCAAATTAATTCACTTCCCTTAACAGGAGGAAAACTTCACATTGAACTCTGTGGTCAAGACACATACATTACATTTTTGGAAAGACACATAATTGCACTTCAAGGTTTGTTAAAGGGGGCTGTAGATTCGGTTCAGTAAATTAGTAAATTAATGGTGATGAACAATTTATCTAAGTAAAAATGCTGTCATAGATTACTTAAATTTTGTGTACAATTTAACAGTTAATAATGAATAGAATATATTACAAATTGTATAGTAAGGTGAATTGTGTCAGTCAGAACAGAATTGCTACTCAATCTCAGACAAGAAGTTCTTGGCCCCAGGGAGTCTTGCTATGAGGTACTGCCCAGCCAGCAAGATCCACGCAATGAATTTATCACTGGTGTCCTCATTCCTAGGGATGCCAGTGATGAAGATGCTAAAGAGATTGAGGGGGAAGCAGAAATATTAGGGACTGGAATGGACGACTATGGCGAGGATGAGTCAGATCAAGATAGTCCTGTAGCTGCTGCTGCACCTGTCTTAAATCCAAAATCACAACCTCGTTCTTTAGGTATTTCTTTTATTATTGGTGCTACGAAAGGGATTGAACCAACAATAGAAATTTGTGCAACTTGGGCGCGATATCGTTCTGAGAGTAATCCCCAAGGAAATCAGGTCTTTAAGCGAATTCCCAATTTTTATATCACCCCTGAACCGATTTCTATCACAAACAACTTAACGATCTCTGAGACTGACGCAGTTAAAATCGCAATTCGGAGTGTTCCTCGCTCTGATAACACCTACAAAGTATCAATTTACCTAGTTAATGAGACTTCTTTAATTGACCCACTGAGTAAATTGGGAAAGAGACGCTTTGAGACTGGCGACCTAATTTTTCAACCTCAAATTCGGGTTGTGACTGGAGAAAATGCAAAGCTTTTGCCTTTTGATAGTTTTCAGCCTTCTGATGAGACTCCTGAAATCGGAAGTCTTCAGGAAGAAGACGAGTCATTAGAATTAATATACCGAGAATATCTTGCCTATGCGCGGGGTCATTTGTGTGCAGCAATTTGGAAAGAAATAGACCCTGAGCGTCCCTGTCAGGGAGAAAATTTATTAAAATGGATTGATGGTTTTCCTGTACAGTTTAAATGTGGAAAACAACAATGGCAGAAGTTTAGTCTGCCAGACTGTAGAACAGAATATGTACCTTGCTACCCAGTTGAATCCCCTGCAATTGATTGGGAATCTGAAATAGAACAAATTCCAGACCTAAATACTGCTACCCTGGCACAAGCATGGAATTCAACCGTAATGTGTACAGCATTACAGCCTCTAGTTGACGGTTATGCAGCCTGGATTCATCAACAACAAACTACGGTCAGTCAATTAGAGCCTAAATATCATCGAGCTGCTAATCGACATCTCGAAAACTGTCGCATAACTCAACAGCGAATACAAGAAGCTATTGAGTTAATTATTCAAAATGAAGAAGTAAGACTGGCTTTTTGTTTTGCCAATAAAGCGATTAATCTTCAGGCATCTTGGAGAAGACCAGGACATGATTTTACCTGGAGACCTTTCCAGCTAGCGTTTATTTTAATGAATATCCCAGCGATCGCTAACCCTTTGCATCAAGATCGTCAAACTTGTGACTTACTAGCTTTCCCAACAGGTGGTGGTAAAACTGAAGCATACTTGGGACTAGCTGCTTTCACACTAGGATTAAGAAGATTACGATCTGGTAAAGATTCCTCCAAAGAGCCAACTGGACAGGGCGTGAGTGTAATTTCTAGATATACCTTGAGATTATTAACAATTCAACAATTTCGTCGCGCTTTAGGGTTAATTGTTGCTTCCGAAGTACTAAGAGTTGAAAACTTAGGAATGGGTTTTCCAATTGGATGGCGACCGAAGGATTGTCAGCGAAGCGACCATCATATTTGGGGAACAACTCGCTTCTCAGTCGGATTGTGGGTAGGTGGTAGCGTAACCCCTAATCGCTTGAAAGATAAATATTCTAATGGTTCTCCTTTGTTAGGTGCTATTTCAGCATTGGAAGGAAAAACAGGAGTAGAAGGCGATCCGGCTCAGATTCTTAACTGCCCTTGTTGTGGTTCAATCCTAGCGATACCAAGAGACGGATTACTTGGAGGAAAAACACACATAATTTATTTAGTTATGCAGGGAGCGGTTGCTAACCCATCAATTTCTCACCAAACAGAAAACTGGGAAGAACTTGAATCCGAACCGATTTTTTCTTCTTCTCCTGTCGCCAATTCTAGTAACTATATAACCCTTTCCCTAAGTCTGAACATAAAAAAAGGATCAAAACTTTCAGTAGGGAAGTTGGAGGGATGGTGGAGAGATAAAATTCAGCCTCAGTTAAACTCTATACATCTAGCCCCCTTTCGAATTAGCAGACCTGGATACTTTAAGAGAATTCATATAGGAACTCGCAAAGGTTCAGAAAAAATAGAAAATTTTGAAATTTATTGTGCTAACCCAGATTGTGATCTTAACACCCAAAAAATCTGGAATGAAAAAGTCCCTCTCGGATTTAATCAAAAGTGTGATAAACAAACAAGTGTCACTGATAAGTTGGTCTGGGAAAAGCCTCTTGAAGCCTTTAAAGCCCACACAAACTTTTCTTCAAGGATTCCAATTTCAGCCTATACAGTTGACGACCAAGTTTATTCCCGTATTCCTTCATTGCTAGTAGCCACAGTTGATAAATTTGCCCGTTTAGCCTTTGAGCCAAGAGCAAGTGCGCTCTTTGGAAACATCAATCATTACAATAGCAGGTCTGGTTTTTATCGTGATAATGCAGGGGCTAGCGAGCCTAAAAGCCACAATAAAGCTGTGAATCCACTCCTGCCACCTGACCTCATTCTTCAAGATGAACTTCATTTAATAGAAGGACCACTCGGTAGCATGGTTGGGCTTTACGAAACAGCAGTCGACACTCTATGTGAACGAATATATCAAGGTCAACTTGTCAACCCTAAATACATTGCTTCCACTGCAACAGTGCGACAGTCTCAATCGCAAGTACAATGCTTGTTTAACCGCTCTGTTTTTCAATTCCCGCCTCCTGCTTTATCAGCGGACAACAGTTTTTTTGCTCGAACATCAAGGAATGTTCATCCATTGGAGATAGATGCTAATGGAAAGCATCCTAGTGGTCGCCTTTATGTAGCTGTTTGCGCTCCAGGGAAGGGCGCTCAAACTCCCATTGTTCGCATTTACTCATCAATGTTTCAGAGTATTGAGCAACTGAAACAGACAGGATATAGCGATAGTGACTGCGACCCATTCTGGACATTAGTAGGCTATTTTAATGCGATTCGAGAATTGGCAGGTGCTGTAACACTTTATCGTCAAGACATTCCTGAACGACTGCGGCACAATGCAGATATTATGGAAGTGACCGGACGAGAACTAGAAGAAGCGATTGAACTTTCCAGTCGTATGGATTCTACTGAATTACCTGGTTTACTTAGCAGCCTATCACTGCCATTACCAGATGCCAGAGATGCTGTTTTAAGCACTTCCATGTTCGGTACTGGTGTTGACATTGACCGCTTGGGTTTAATGGTAGTTAATGGTCAGCCAAAAACTACTTCATCTTATATTCAAGCTACAGGTCGTGTAGGTCGTTCAACTGGAGGGCTGGTGATTACTTTCTTTAGAGCCAGTCGTCCCAGAGACTTAGATCATTATGAATTTTTCACTGGCTATCATAGAGCGATTTACCGTTATGTGGAGCCGATTACAGTGACTCCCTTTGCCTCTAGAGCCAGAGAACGAGGGATTGGACCAGTAGCAGTGGCATTACTGCGACAAGCTAGAACAATTCAGGGAGTAAATGTTTTATCTCAATGGGCGGCGGATGCTAGGCACATTGGAAATGCTCGTAACTCAGCTGAGTTGGGATGTATCACCGAAGTTATTAAAAGGCGATCACAAATTCAGCTAGAAACTCGTCGTCCACCAGAAGACCAAGTTAATGGCGAGATGCAAAGAGGACTTGACCGATGGGAAACTATTGCACAACAAGAAAATAATTTGGAGTATGTAGAGTACGCGATTAACAAACCTCCTACAAAACCTGTTGTGTTAGGAGATGAGCAACATCAACAACAAGATTTTAAATTTGTCTTTCGCAACTCTCCACAGTCTTTGCGCGAAGTCGAGTCCATGACGCGCTTTGGCTATATTTCAATAAATCAGCAAAATCAAGCCAATCAGGGAAGTTAAACTATGGCAAGTAGAGGTCAATCATTGCGTCCTTCACAATACATCACCACCTTTGGACCAGGTAGTATTCTAGAAACACCAGATGGCCCGGTGGTGATCGCAGCACCAAGCCAATCCAAGTTATTTGACAATGGGCGTAGACCTGAAGATTATGAAATTACAGACTTGAGGCTCTCTCAAACATTACTCAATGGCAATAAAATTTTCTATATTCCCTCCAATGCTGATTTGGGAAAACCTGAAAGCATTTCAGTTTACCATGCTTACTATTTTCCTACTTGGTCTTTATGTACAAAACATGGAATTCTCTATCAACATAGAAGAGAGGAAAAAATTGGTTGCCCAAGTTGTGGACAACTACAAACTCCTTATAAGGCTTGGGAGAAATCTCGTGAGGAGGCAGTCAGATTTGTTCTAGCTTGTTCTCATGGACATCTGAATGAAGTCTCGTGGCGCTCACTGATAAAACATAAACCAGAATGTCAGGGAACAGACTTTTACAAATGGGAAGGGGGTGGAGGTGCGATCAGAAATATACAGATTATCTGTCCCAGTTGTAGCGGGACAGAAAATTTTGGAAAAGCTTACTCTAGAGATTTTCAATGTAGTGGTAGATTTGCAGAACGAAAAGAAGATCCAGCAGGATGTGAGAAACGATCCAAAATTATTCAGCGTGGTGCCGCTAATTTAAGAGTGTCTGAACTCAAAACTGCTCTAACAATTCCACCACTGGATACAGCTTTACATCGGTTGCTACAAAGTCGGGCTATTCTTGCTGCTTTGCCTATAAATGTAGAGTCCAAATCTCAAATTGTCCAGATGTTAGATACTTTGGTAACAAGACGACTTCTAGACCCAACATCTGCCGAAACTATTAAACAATATGATGAACAAGAAATCAAGAATGCAGTCAATGATGTTCTTAATGAGCAAACAAGACAACGCAACGCAACTGAAGAAAACCTAAAACAGGAAGAGTTTAAAAGTCTGAGTAATGCTGCTTGTTATGGCGCTCCATCACATCGTTCAGATAAACCAGGTGGTCCAAATCAGTTTGAAGTTCACCACGAAAATGTGGAAACATTCACGTTAGGCTCGGGGCGAATTTTAAGGGTTACACCCCTTAGCCGCTTACGAGTAGTAATGGTACAGGTTGGTTACACACGACCAATTAGCACAGATAAGGATGATCCACAACCTAAAGTTGTCGCTGTTGAGTATAAACCACCTAATGAAACTATTGCTTGGCATCCGGGTGTTGAGTTATTTGGTGAAGGTATTTTTTTAGATTTGATATCTACAGAAGAACCAAAAGGCGTTTCAGAACATTTTGCATTGAAAGGTTTGGCTTATACTCGTTGGTTATCAGCTTATAATTCAACTAATGGCTACCAAAAAATCAAGGCTATGCCCGGAAGTCAGAGGAGTTATTTACACCCCGTCTTTGTCTGGTGGCATACACTAAGTCATCGTTTAATCACAGCGCTCTCGGTAGATTCTGGTTATTCCTCGGCTGCCATTAGGGAACGGGTCTACACCTATACAGAAAATAATAAAACCGTTGGTGGTTTACTACTTTATACAGCCCAGTCAGGAGGTGATGGCACATTGGGAGGACTAATTGGCTTAGTACCTCATTTTGAACGCATTCTTATGTCTGCGTTACGCAACATAGATGCTTGCTCTAATGACCCAATTTGTATTGAAGAAGAATTTGGGGAAGATAAAGTTAATGGCTCTGCTTGCTATGCTTGCCAATTGATTTCTGAAACTTCTTGTGAGCATAGAAATACTTTACTTGATAGGCAATTGCTATTAGAAAATTTACTCTAACAGTAGAAACAGTAGTCGCTGATATAGCATCTGCCTTGGATGCTTTTTATCGTTACTTATGTTCTAACCATTGTTACGCCCAGAGCTATCACAGCTACTGCTCATAAGCTGGCACGAATTTTTATCGACTTTGGATGAATGGACGCAAATATAAAGATACTAGCATGGATTATTATGAGTAACGTTACCAAGAAAGAGTTATGAATAACCTATAGAAAAAGGCTCTAGCTTTAGGTTTTGATCTTACTCCTCAGCCCCAAGCAAATACTGTTTATTAGGAGAGAAATACAATCTTTCTATGATTTGCTTAACAATAGGTTTTGCTATAGCTTCTGCTAGGAGAGGAGGGACAGAATTTCCAACTAATTCGAACATTCTAGTCATTGGGGCCTCAAATACAAAATCGTCTGGAAAACTTTGCAGTCTAGCAGCTTCTCTAACAGAGATAGTGCGATTTTGTTTTGGATGAATATAAGCTAGGCAGTCTTTTCGCATATGAGCTGTCAATGTCCAAGAAGGTTTATCTAATGGTAAACGCTTATATTTATCATTAAAAATATCCCATCTGTAGCGTCTCATTGATTCAGGCAAATTCATGTATTTCCCTCCTGGAGGGATCATAGCAAAGCAAACTAAATCCACTGGATTATGAGATCGGCAAAAATGGTTCCATACTCCTTCCATATCTTCTTCTTGAACTAAATTTTTTCTCATTTTTTTTTGATACTCTGATTGAGGTGGACAAAAATAAGGTTTTTTCCTATCATTTTGTTTTTCACCTGCAAGACCAGTTGCTTTTCCATTTAAAGCTAAATATCGCATATATAAAGAGATAAGAGGTGTATATCGAGATGAAGGATATAATGGTAATAAATCACTGATAGCTTCTTCTACAGATGTAACTGGAACTTTTTGTATCATTTCAAAATCAAAACTGAATGCTAAATCTCGACGTATGCCTATTATAAAGAGCCGCTTTCTTGCTTGAGGGACACCATAATCTGAAGCTGTTAAAACTTTATGATTAATACTGTATATTGGATATGTATCTTTATGTTTAGGTAAACCTAACTCTAGCTGACTAATAATTTTATTAAAAATAACTTTATTCTCTAAATTATCTACATTCTCCATCACAAAAAAGGGAGGTTTATAATAGTTTATGAATTCTATAAAATTTGTATAAAGAAAATTTCTTGGATCTTTTTCTATATCCTTTTTCAAGGATTTCATTTTTCCTATACCAACTAATGAAAAAACTTGGCAAGGCGGACCACCAATTAAAATATCAACCTCTCCAGGGGCTATATTTAATTTATGGAAATCTATAATAGATTCAATTTCTATGGCATCAAGCTTAAGCTTACAATTAGGAAAGTTTTTATGATGAGTCTTGATAGCATGTGGATTTTTATCAATTCCTCCCAATATTTCACAACCAGCATTTTGAAATCCTAAACTCATTCCACCAGCACCACAAAATAAATCTAGTACTGTAGGTCTTCTATATATCTTACTACTCATTGCCATCTATAATCTGTAATAAACTAATTAGTGTAACCTTTGTAAATATCAGCTGTAAAATCACAATTTTTTCCTGCATTTATACAAGCTTTTATCTAATTAGCTTGCATTTATTTTACAGTATTATATCATAGCTTTATAAGTAAAAAAGCAAAATTAAGTCTAATTAATTAGGTTCTAAACTATAAAATTAAAGTATGCAATATTTGCTTATATTTATATGTCATCTTCAACTATTTCGGCAAAGCTACGTAGCTTTTCAAAAATACCCACTGTATCACAATCAAGTGTTCCTAATCTACCAAAAAATCGAGTAAATCTGACTAGTAATGCTTCAGCAAATGGGCTATCAAGTGACGCTATACGTTCTCAGCAATTCTCATCATGAGAATAATTATCAGTATCATCAGCATCTATGCAAAATTTTCAGTTAAAGGTATGGTTTTTGTATCTCAATACTCGTAAGTGCAGGGGCTTTTTTGAATCAGTCAGGAATTTTTGATGAAATAGTGCAATACTTTCACTCAACCCTGAAAAATTTACCTGATAAACAAATAGGTAAAAACAAATACTATCAGATGAGCGATGCAGCATTAAGCGCATTTTCAGTATTTTTTACTCAAAGTCCTTCATTTCTGGCTCATCAAAAGTCAATGGCGCAGAAAAAAGGGCATAACAATGCTCAAAGCTTATTTGGAGTACATCAGATTCCCACAAATAACCATATCAGAGACTTGCTGGATGATGTGGAACCATCTGTAGTATTTCCGGTGTTTTATGAGATTTTTAGAGCATTAGAGCAAGGTAAACATCTGGAAGCGTTTCGCTCTTTGAAAAATAATTTATTGATAGTTCTGGATGGGACAGAATATTTTTCCTCCAATCAGATCCACTGCCAACATTGTTCGAGCAGAACTTTTAGAAATAGAACAACTCAGTATTTTCATACAGTGGTAACACCAGTAATTGTTAGTCCTGGTAATTCCAAAGTAATCCCCTTGATACCAGAATTTGTAGTGCCTCAAGATGGACATCAAAAGCAAGATTGTGAAAATGCGGCGGCAAAGCGTTGGATTGAGAAATATGGTTTACAGTATTCATCTCTTGGTATTATCATCTTAGGGGATGATCTTTATTGTCATCAACCTTTATGTGAATTGCTTTTGATGAAGCAGTTAAATTTTGTTCTCGTGTGTCAGCCTAAATCCCATAAAACACTTTATGAGTGGTTAGAAGAAATGCCTCTTGATACATTAAGTATTAAACGGTGGAAAGGTAAAATTTATGAGATTTATAAGTATCGTTATGTGAATCAAATTCCCTTGCGGGATGGTGAAGATGGCTTATTAGTTAACTGGTGTGAATTAACTGTTACTCGCTCTGATGGCACTATGGTTTACAAAAACAGCTTTGCCACAAATCATCAAATCACTGATATTAACGTTGAGGCAATTGTATCGGCTGGTCGCACCAGATGGAAAGTTGAAAACGAAAATAACAATACACTTAAGACCAAGGGTTATAACTTAGAACACAACTTTGGACATGGTAAAAACCATTTATCTTCCCTATTAGCTACCTTTAACATTCTGGCATTTCTATTTCATACTCTACTTGACCTCACTTCGGAAAAATACCAATTTATTCGCCAGCATTTACCAACGCGCAAGACCTTTTTTGATGATTTACGAGCTTTAACCCGTTATCTCTACTTTGATTCCTAGGACAATCTACTCGACTTTATGATCCACGGTTTGGAATTAGAGTTTCATCCTAACTCAAGCTGAAAACATCATTTTTGAGAATATTCATAATTCCGTGTAATACATGGGTATTTTTCCCATTCTATGTATTACTTGGTGGATTCTTGCACCTATTAATTTGTTTTCAATAGCCATACATACCTTCAATTCATTATTCAGCAACATTCTCAATAGATTTCATGTTCCATCAGTTAGTCTTACGCTAAAAGTTGTGATACCCATTCTCATAATGAGAATTGCTGCTACAGTCAATGAATAGATATGTTGCAGAATAATTTTATGGTAAAGTAAATAATTTTGACATAAATTTGTTGTGCCAATGCGATCCGAACAAACTTTGCGACTGTCCAATCGTGAATTTAAAGAGGAAAAAAGTCATTGTTGACTCCATCACAAGAACCGAAAACATTAGCAATGGATGTAACTGAAAGTCCCACAGAAGGACCTAAATATGGTCAGAAACGTTTTTTCAGTGGTAAACAAAAACGACATACGCTTAAGTCTCAATTTGTGATTGACCTGGAAAGATTACAAGTGATTTGTGTTGTCAATAATTCAGTCCGTAGACTTGATTTCAGGCTCTTTATTCACAATAAAGTTCGTTTTCATCCTCATACTAAAAGTTTAGAAGATAGCGGCTACCAAGGAATCGCTAAATTTTATGCCCATAGTTATGTACCAATAAAGAAACCGATAAAAGGTAAATTAACCAAGGAAGAAAAGCAATTTAATCGTGATTTAGCGCGTCGAAAAGTTGCTGTTGAATACGTTAACCGTACATTCAAAATATTTCTGATTTTTAGCCAGCGATACCGTAATGGCAGAAAACAGTTTGCATTGCGTTGTCACTTAACCAAGCTATGTATAACTATGACCTTCAAATAAAATGCTATTTAAATTTTTGACAATTTGTTTAACTCCTTAATCTACCACAAAAATTTTTGCAAGAGGTCTAATTTATTTTTTGAAAGTCCCTTGTGAAAAGCTGTGATGAACTGCGGATATAGAGCGACGAATCATTTGACAAAGAGGGAAGATCGTTTGTCATCAATCTAAATCCTTCTACATCACCTGTTAAATCAAACAATTTTTACAAATTCATATTGTAAATTCTACAAATTAGACGGACTTTCGATAAACTTGGAAGGATCAAAAAATTAACTTTTAATTTGTCGCTACGCTCAATTCATCGCTATACATTTGCCCAAACTTTACTTCTAAAATAGATAAACAAATAGTTTTATAATTTTAAACAATATAAGTATTGACATTTGGTGTATTAAAAAAGAAAATATAAATTAATTAGATTTATCATGATTAAAATTATAGTACTTTGAAAAATGCCAGCCAAAAATTTAGTTAGTTCTAATAAAGTTAAACCCACTGTTCTCGATTTATTTTGTGGTGCAGGTGGTATGGCACTAGGTTTTCAAAATGCTGGGTGTGAAATTTTAGGAGGAATAGACCTCAATCCTCATGCTATTAGGACTCATCATCAAAATTTTCCTAACTGTAAACTGAAACTTAAACCTCAAGATATTATTAATCTTAAACCTAATGATTTAAATTTAAAATCAGATGAAGTAGATATTTTAATTGGTGGACCTCCCTGCCAAGTCTACTCAGTAGTAGGTATTGGTAAAATGCGTTCATTAGGTAAAATAGTTGAAAGTGACCCCAGAAACTTTTTATATCGAAAATTCGTAGAATTTTTAGATTTTTATAAGCCACCATTTTTTGTAATGGAGAATGTAGATAGTTTAGTAAAAAGAAAAATATTTTTGACTATTCTTGAAGAGCTTGAGTTTGGCTTACCACGAAAAAGAAAATCTTATCCTGGCTACCGAATTCATCATAATGTATTAATAGCTTCTGATTATGGTGTACCTCAAATAAGGAAACGTCTTTTTATTGTAGGTATTCGTAAAGATTTAGACTTGGAATTTCAATTTCCTCAACCATTTAAGCGGAAACCAGTTTCAGTAGGCGAGGCGATAAGTGATTTGATTTCACTTACCGCACCATATTTGCCTTTAAAAAGCAAAAGTAGTGGACTTCATCAAGAAGATACTAAAAAGCCTTATTTAACTCGTCCAGAATCTAATTATCAGAAAAAAATGAGAAAAGAGATTACTAAAATGCCAGAACCAGATGGCGTTATGAATCATATTTGTCGCTCCCATAACCCATTAGATATAATTTGTTTTGCCATGCTTTCTCAAGGTGGAAAGTATACGGATTTACCCGAAAGTATGAGGCGTTATCGTTGGGATATCTTTGACGACAAGTATAAACGCTTACCTTACAATAAACCTTCTTGGACTCTCACCGCTCATATGCAGAAAGATTGTCTAGCTTATATTCATCCTGTACAAAATCGTAGTATTTCGGTTAGAGAAGCAGCTCGCCTGCAAAGTTTCCCCGATCACTTCGTTTTCAATGCCCCCATGACTAGAATGTTTGAATTAGTTGGAAATTCCGTACCACCTCTTTTGGCAGAAGCGATCGCTAAACCAATTGTCAAGCAAGTACAAATGTACTATGAAACACACCCAGAAGTTAAGCAACTTAGCTTACTCTAGTTAATTACGACCTACACTGTTAAGCTTTGCTTCAAGTAATCCAAATAATTTAATCACACAATGATAATTATTTACAGATAAGTGAAAATTATGTCATTATAACAACTAAGCTAAATTACTTAGTCGGGGGTTACAACCGTATGATTTGTGATCAGTTGAACGACGGTTATGATTTGGTTGAACCCCAAGCACCTACAATGCTGGAGTCGTTAAGGGCATTTGGATATAATGTGCAAACTGCAATTGCCGATCTCATTGACAACAGTATATCAGCAGGTGCAAAAAACGTATGGCTGCTATTTTACTGGGATGGTTCCGAGTCTTATGTATCCATCATGGATGATGGCAAAGGCATGACGGAAGAGAAACTAGTAAATGCCATGCGACTAGGTAGCCGTAATCCTCTAGATGAAAGAGAACCAAATGATTTGGGAAGATTTGGTTTAGGGCTTAAGACGGCATCTTTTTCTCAGTGTAGACGGCTCACAGTTTGCACTAAGACAGTTAATCAAAACTCTGTGACTCGACGCTGGGACTTGGATTATGTAAGTCAAATAAGAGAGTGGCGGTTACTACGTTCAGCAGCATCAAATTCAGAAGGTCGGCTGGCCTGCTTAAATAGAGTGCAAAGTGGTACCGTCGTGCTATGGGAGCGTATGGATCGGTTAGTAGGGGAAACAAAAACTGACGATTCAAGGGCACACAAACGGTTTTTAGAAATAATTGAAGATGTAGAAAACCATCTGGCGATGGTATTTCATAGATTTTTGGGACGCAAGAATAACTTACAAATTTGGATTAATGATCGCCTAGTTAAGCCTTGGGACCCATTCTTAACAAATGAAAAAGCAACACAATGGTTGCCAGAAGAAAATTTATACTTTCGAGAAGATACAGTTGTTATTCAACCATACGTGCTACCTCATCACTCAAAAGTAGATCAGTCAACCTATGAACAAGCAGCTGGCCCAAATGGCTGGAATGCTCAACAAGGTTTTTATATTTACCGTAATAAGAGGATGTTGGTTGCAGGTGACTGGCTGGGTTTAGGTTTACAAAGAGATGATCATTGTAAGCTTGTACGTATCCAAGTTGATTTGCCAAATTCAATGGATAGCGACTGGAGCATTGATGTTAAAAAATCTAGAGCGCGTCCACCTGCTTCTTTAAGAGAAGACTTTAGACGTATTGCAAAACTGACTCGAGAAAGAGCAACAGATATATACAGATATCGGGGAAAACTTGTTGCTAGAAAATCTTCAGCAAATTACCTCTTTACTTGGTTAAAGAAGGTTAAGCATGGCAAGGTTTTTTATGTTATTAATCCAGAACATCCATTAGTTCAAGAAGCGCTCAATATTCCTATAGAATATCATGAAGTTATTAAGGCGTTACTTCGATTGCTCGAAGAAACTATTCCTGTTCAGCAGATTTGGTTGGACAGTACTGAAAGCTCAGATAAACAAAGTCAACCTTTTGAGGGAGAACCTTCCAAAGAAGTGATAGAAGTAATTAATCAAGTTTACAAAGCTCTAATTAAAAGTGGATTATCTTCAACTGAAGCTAAAAAACGTTTAAATACTATGGAGCCATTTCACCATTTTGAAGAATTGGTAGATAGTTTAGGTGAATAAAAAAGTATTTATATAGGAAAACTGAAATGAACGATTACGATCAAGCTCGTCAGATGGCACAAGTATTGTTGAAGAGTGAACAAAGACCCACAAGAGAAATTATTCAGAAAAAAGTTGGACTTGCTATGTCCACGCTTCGTATTTCAGAAAGTCGTGATATCCAAATTGATGAAGATAAACTTGTACGAGAATTAGAAACGATATTTAATATTTGGATAGGTACTGCTACCATACTTGATAATCAAGAAGATCACATTCCTTGGTTGCCTGACCGCAGAAGCAAAATTAGCTGGTATTTCTGGAATCGCTACGTTCGTTATTTGGAAGAGGAGAAAGGGTGGGCACCAGCCACTATTAATAGTATTGCTCAACAAACTGACGAAATTCTTGAACGCTTAGAAGATCCTCAGCGTCCAGGTATTTGGGATACAAGGGGAATGGTTGTAGGAGAAGTTCAATCAGGCAAAACAGGGAACTATACTGGTTTGATTTGTAAGGCAGTTGATGCAGGATACAAGTTGATAATTGTTCTAACTGGTTTGACTGACAGTTTACGGAGCCAAACACAAATTCGTTTAGATGAAAGCTTTTTGGGTTTTGATTCATCACGGGTATATACAGCAAGCGAGGAAAACAAGAATGCTTTAGTAGGTGTTGGTATGATTCCAACGGAAAAAGCACAATATCCTTTTTCTGGAACCACAAGCGCTCAGAAAGGTGATTTTAATCGCAAAATAGTTACCCAATTTGGAGTTGTGCCAGGTAACGTTCCTATCTTACTCGTTGTTAAAAAGAACAAATCTGTACTAACTAATATTTTTAACTGGGCATTAGCTGTTCGAGGAGAGAAAGATGAAAAATCAGGAAGACGTGTAGTTAGAGAAGTTCCCTTGCTTGTTCTTGATGATGAAGCAGATAGTGGGTCAATAGATACTAATCCTCTAGCTTTGGATGAAAATGGCAATCTTATAGAAGAACACGACCCTACGACAATTAATGCACTTATAAGAAAACTACTTCACAGTTTTGAGCAAAGTGCTTATGTCGGTTATACTGCGACACCTTTTGCCAATATTTTTATCCATCCACAGGTAACAAATGCTAACTATGGAGACGACTTGTTTCCACAAAGTTTCATCATCAATTTACCTACACCATCAAACTACATTGGCGCTTCCAAAGTATTTGGGCTAGATGCCGACCCAACGATTAGTCTTGATGAGATTGAAAGATTACCTATTATTAGGTCAATAGATGACGAAAAAGAATGGATGCCAGATAAACATAAAAAAGACCACAATCCCGGCGAATTTCCGTGGTCTCTCAAGGAGGCTATCACGGCATTTATTCTTTCTTGTGCTGTAAGGATGGCACGGGGGCAAGAGAAAGAACACAACTCGATGCTGATACATGTGACCTTGTTCACAGACGTACAAGAAAAAGTGACAGATCAAGTACAAGAATATCTCACTTACCTGCGAAGACGGTTAGAGTATGGCGACGGGAACACATCATCGGTATTAAAAGATTTTGAGCAACTATGGGAAAAAGACTTTAAGCCAACTAGCAAGTCGATAGCTGACTCTGAGCCAAAGCTTGTACCTCTGGATGAAGTTGATAGTATATCTTGGGAACAAATAAGTGTACTACTATACCACGCCGCGTCCAAGATTCAAGTTAAGAAAATTAACGGTACGGTTAGAGACGTACTGGAATACGAAGAATATAAAAAAAAGGGGCTGGGACTGAACGTTATTGCCATAGGAGGTAATAAGCTTTCTCGTGGTTTGACCCTAGAAGGTCTGACTGTAAGCTATTATCTCCGAACCTCGAAGATGTATGACACTTTGATGCAAATGGGACGTTGGTTTGGCTATAGACCAGGTTATCTCGACTTGTGCCGCCTTTATACAACAGATGATCTAATCGAGCGCTATGAACATATAGCTATTGTCAATGAAGAATTACGCCAAGAGTTTGATCGAATGGCTTATGAAGGTGCGACACCCGATGATTTCGGGTTAAAGGTTCGTACACATCCCGATAACCTAATTATCGTGACTGCGACAAATAAAATGAGAGCAAGCACTTCAATTAGTTTATCTTATTCTAGAAGCCTCAGCGAAACAACTATCTTTTACAAGCAAGAAAATCTAAATCAGAAAAATTTTGATGTTACTCAAGAATTGCTAGTAAATATTAGTGCATATAGTAGAACAGAGAAGTACAATTATATTTGGGAAAAAGTCGCTTATGACAAAATTATTAATTTTCTATCTGATTATAAATCACATGAAAAATGCCAAACTGCTAATACATCACTTCTTATAGAATACATAAAGCCACGCTTACACTTAAATGAATTGGTATCATGGACAGTAATTTTAATATCTAAAAATAAAGCTAAAAATAGCTACCCTATAGCGGGTCATGATATTGGTTTAACTAAACGTACAAATGTATCTAAATTTCTACAAGAATATCGAGTTTCTAAGTCTCATCTTCTTAGTCCACCCGATGAATGGCTGGATCTACCAAAAGAAACTCGTGAAGACATCCTTGCGGAAAGTAATGATATACGGATAAAGAAAGGTGAAAAAATAAGTCCTACACCAAGCCCTAACGTAATACGTTCAAAGCGTCCATCTACAAATGGCTTACTTATCTTATACCCACTTGATCCAGAAGAGATTACTAACTCGAAAATACCTATTATTGGTTTTGTAATTAGCTTCCCAAATAGCAAAATAACGGCAGAGGTTGAATATAGAGTAAATCCCACGTTTTTAGAACAGCTTTAGTATTTATGATAGTACAAGATACCTGGGAGCTATTAGAAAATGATACCGGAGCATTATCTTCTGGTTATCTTACTCGTCGCCTTATACCAGAATTAAATTATGATGTTTTCTTAGCAATAGAACAGCCTAGTAATACACGTTTATTTATGCTGAGAATTAAGCATATATCTGTTGCAAAAGGCATTGTTTTCCCAAAATCGAGCAGTTTTGAGGTAAGGCGTGTTGCTCTACCAAATGATAATGAAGCCTATGTCACTATTCAACTATTACTAACAAATTATCGGTATAAAGATATCTTCACTACACTGGTACAAGATATAGTGACTCGTCTTGCATCTCTAGTTGATGAAAAAGATGCTGTAGCTGAATTTATTACCCGTTTGCAAAGGTGGCAAGCCTTTTTAGAAAAACATAAACCTGAAGGACTTAACCGAACTCAACAGCAAGGATTATATGGTGAACTTTGGTTTCTACGCCACATTGTTATTCCTAAACTTGGTTCACATCAAGGGATTCAAAGCTGGACTGGACCTAAAGGTACACAACAGGATTTTCAATTTATAAACTGTGCGATTGAGGTTAAGACAACTGTAGAAAAGCAGCATCAAAAGCTAATTGTTAATAGTGAACGACAGTTAGATGATACTGGTATAGGTAGACTGTTTATTCTACATTTATCCTTGGATGCTAGACAAGGAAGAGGAGAATCTTTACCAAAAATTGTTAACAGCATAAGAATATTAGTAGAAAATGATCCTATAGCAAGTGAAGCATTAGAAACACTTCTATTTGAAGTTGGCTATCTGGATATACATATTCCCTATTATAAAGAAATTAGCTATACCCAAAGGGAGATTAACTATTTTAAAGTCCAAGGCGATTTTCCCCGAATTGTGGAATCAGATTTGCGAAATGGCATTGGAAATGTTAATTATACCATCAGCGTTGCAGAATGTAAGCGATTTTCAATAACAGAACTAGATGTGATTTCTGAAATCAGGTGCAACGATGAGTGAACAAACCAAATTAATTCAATTTACAGAAAACCTCAGACAAGAGGTAATTAATAATTCCCAAGATGGACGAGATAGTGAAAATTGCGAGAGAGATTCTTTCCGAGAAGATGAATTTACCCGCCTGATGATTGAATACTTAACTAATGCCGGAGAACTAGACGATGGAGAAGTCTGCTACCACCGTACTCGTGGTATTAAAGTTAATGGCTACAGTATTAATCAAGACTTTGAATGCCTTAATCTGTTTACTTCTATATATACTCAAACTGTTCCACCTGTAACTGTCTCTAAACAAGATGTAGAAAAAGGATTTCACAGACTTACTACATTTTTAAAAAAGGCACTTAAAGGATATCATCACTCTATTGAAGAAGCATCTGCTATCTTTGATATGGCGCTACAAATTCATGATTTAAGAACACATATTAGCCAGGTTAGGTTGTATTTGTTTACAGATGGTCGTACAACTATTAATCTTAAAAAACATGAGGATCTTGAAAATATAAACTGCTCTTTTCATGTTTGGGATATTGAAAGAACTTATAAATGTGTCACTTCAGGTCAACAACGAGAAACTATAAAAATTGACTTTGAATCTAAATATGGACTGGCAATTCCTTGTTTGTCAATGCCAGAGCTTAATCCAGATTATACTGCTTATCTTACAATCATTCCTGGTCATATTCTTTATAATATATATGTTGAGTATGGTCCCCGTTTGTTAGAACGTAACGTCCGCTCATTTCTGCAAGCTAGAGGAAAAGTTAATAAGGGAATTAGACAAACAATATTAGAAGAGCCTCATCGTTTTTTAGCTTATAACAATGGCATTTCTGCTACTGCCGAGACTGTGGAGATAGTCGATTTACCTGGAGGAGGTAAAGGTATAAAAGCCGCGCAAGATTTACAAATTGTTAATGGAGGGCAAACTACTGTATCAATTTATCAAGCAATAAGAAAAGATAAAGCAGATGTATCTGGTATTTATGTACAAGCGAAATTGTCAGTTGTATCCCATGAAAAAGTAAATGAAATTGTTCCCCTTATCTCTCGTTACGCTAACAATCAGAATAAAGTTAGTGAAGCGGATTTTTCGGCCAACGATCCATTCCATATCAAAATTGAGGAATTATCTCGCACTATCTGGGCACCAGCAGTTGATGGAACACAGCGACAGACTCGCTGGTTTTATGAAAGAGCTAGAGGACAGTATCTTGATGCAAAGGGAAGTGAGGGGACGGTAGCAAAACAGAAAGCTTTTATCGTAATCCACCCCACTTCACAGAAATTTACTAAAACAGATTTAGCCAAATTTGAGAATACTTGGAATCAACTACCTCATTTAGTTAGTCTTGGTGCTGAAAAAAACTTTCGTGAATTTACAATTCAACTAGACAAACGTGGTAAATTTCAACCAAATGAAGAATATTTTAAGCGACTCATTTCCAAAGTAATTCTATTTAGACAAACAGAAAAGATTGTCCAAGCCCAGAAATTTGGTGGCTATCGTGCAAATATTGTAACCTATACTATTGCTTATCTGAGTAACAAAAGCGCACAAAGGATTGACTTAGATCGAATTTGGAAAGAGCAAAGACTTTCATCTGCTTTGCAAGAAGCCATAAAAATTGTATCTCGCTTAGTCCATCAATTTATTCTTAATCCTCCAGGCGGTCGTAATGTAACTGAATGGTGCAAAAAAGAAGAATGTTGGAAGCGTATTCAAACTATCAAAATTGAGATACCACAAGAATTCTGGCAAGAGTTGATATCAGTTTCTCACAGCAAGCCAAATGACATCGACAAGGGAATTGAAAGTCCTGATTCTGATGATTTAAAACTTATTGCACAAATCAGCGAATTGACTGCTGATAATTGGTTTCAACTTGCTCATTGGGCAAAGGAAACCAGGAATTTACAATCTTGGCAGCGAAGTTTAGCGTTTAGTCTTGGAAAACTTGCCGCCAAACGCAAGAATCCGTCTTATAAGCAAGCTAAACAGGGTATAAATATTCTGCAAGAAGCAGAACAACTAGGATTTAAATATATGAATGAAAGTAATGAAGAATTTACTCAACTAATTCTATTTTAGATGCAAAAGGGTTTGGATTGATGACAACCAATCTGTCGTTTTGATCAAATAATTCGTTGCTCTCAATTTGGTTTGCAAAAGTAACTGGTAGCAATGTATAAGACGGACTACGCCTCAATACTTCTCAGTTTATGTCAACTACGATACCCGAAAAAGCAAGCGAGAAAGGGGTCAAAGCCAAACAGGAGCAATCAATTGGATGTCTTTACCCGTACTTAGAAACCAAAGCGAAAACTAAAAAGTACTCTCCAAAAATTTTAGATGTCTGCAAAAATTTTGATAACACAAAATTAAAACCAGTTCTTCCAGATGATGCACTGATCGCTGTAGTACTTTTTGCTGGTGGCGGCGGGATTGAAACGGGGATGGTGGTGCGATTCGTTGATTAGTGAATCACGGTAATCAGTCCGTAAATAACTAATCCAGTCCGACAGCAGATTACTGTCACTAAAGGCTGAACTCTCGGTCAGATGCAGGTGAAAGCCCTGCCATTCAGACTCAGAATTGACTCCTTACCTGCCCACACCGAACAAGCTCGGTTCTTGTAGAGTGAAGCTGGGAACAGGGCGCAATCAGACGACCGTTGCGGGTTGACACTGGCGCTAATAGGGAGTTCCTACGGTGAAACAGAGCCTAGAAAAGCGACTTACCCGCAGGCAGGGCGCAACGCAAAATTCCCTGACCTCACTGGAGTTCATTCCCGCCGAACAACGCCATAGTAACGGCATGAGTCTAGGGAATCCAGCAGTCGAAGTGGCTACATCTAACGGAACAATCAATCTCTCCGAGGGAACGAATAAAAACGAGTTGTGGGTCTAGGGGCTTTCGTTCCCCAAGTAGCCCAGACGAGCGGAGGAATCCCCACAATTCGGGTAGGACAGACCGTAATTGGTCTGAGGTGTTCAGAAAATACAAACTCCAGAAGAGAAAATGATTAGACACAGTAAACATACTAGTGAATCTTGGAGAGCCTTACCGTGGAAGAAATTCCGCCGTAACCTTTTCCGCCTTCAAAAGCGCGTATTTAAAGCGGTTCTTGTTGGAGACAAGCGGAAAGCTCGGTCACTCCAAAAGCTTATTCTAAAATCAACCTCGGCTCGATTTCTTGCAATAAGACTTGTATCTCAGCTAAATGCTGGTAAAAAGACGGCTGGTATTGATGGCAAAAAATCCCTCTCATTTGAAGAACGCTTCAACCTTGAAGAATTACTGAAAATGAATAGTGGAAATTGGAAACATCAAGGCTTACGGGAAATCCCCATCCCCAAAAAGGACGGGACTACTAGAATGCTTAAGATACCTACCATCGCGGATAGGTGCTGGCAATGCCTCGCAAAATACGCACTCGAACCAGCACACGAAGCCACTTTCCACGCCAGGAGTTATGGGTTTAGAACTGGGCGCTCTGCCCACGATGCACAAAAGTACATCTTTTTAAACCTTAGCTCCAAAGCCAACGGAATAGAGAAACGAGTAATCGAACTCGATATCGAAAAGTGCTTTGATTAGACATCTTGATACTCCTATCAAAAACGCAAGTTGTAGACGAGTCCAGCTTTGAGTTTTTGGAATTGCTCAAGCGTACCAGGCACATCAGGGAAAAGATAAAGCCCAGTTGATTCATCCTTGCTAATGGCGATCGTTCCCTTATGAATGCGATCGTAGATCCAATGGGGTGAAAGTTCTAACGACTTGGCAACTTGGGGAACCGTTAGATAACCCGAAATCTGACGGGGATGAGACTGGCTCGACGAGTGGAAAATATGATGTTTGAGCCTCAAAGTTTTAACCGTACTGGGTAACAGAGTTTTGCAAAGTGGTGAGCGATAACCAAGCTTCGTCAGTGTAAGAGCAATAGTCTGGTCGTCAATACCTTGCTGGCTCATAGCAATGATGCGATTTTCTAATTCAGTTGCTCCCGTCATTTCAGAAAACGAACCAACTGGAATAGGAAGATCAACAGTAGTACTTTCACCGCCTTTCCAAATAATCCGAGTCCGGACTGTATCACGGACAACACGATGAATAACAACCTTATCAATCAAACAGCGGAGTAAAGATTTTTTTTGGACTTGGGTTAAGGTATCACTTTGCCAAAGTTCAGGGAGCTTTTGCCCAATGGTAATGAAAGCGGCTTTGAGTTCTTTTGGGATTTGATCTACTGTTTGAGGTCGCTGGCGTTGAGCATAGTAATCTTTGGCAAGCTTGAGTTCGCGTAAAGCGTTTTCCCAACGAAGTTCAAGTTCGGCAGCCACCAATCGGTTATCCGGGTCAACTCGATTAAACTGTCTTTCGGCTAGTGCTACTTGATACTGTAAGCGCTGTATTTGTTGAGAATGCGCCCGTTCCACTGTCTCTTGTGACTGCTGTTGGGTTTTGATAGCTTTGTGATAGGCATCAAGCTCCACTGACGACAGTGCTTCTAAAAATGCATTGACTACGTACTGATCAATTGCCGAAGCCGGAATATACTGACAAACAGGCACACGATACTGCTGCCGTAAGGAGTTGCAAATATAGCGGGTTGCACCTTTATACTGGACAACCATCTTGTGGCCACATTCGCCACAGTAAACTATCCCATGCAATAATGCTGCACCAGGGCGAGGAATACCACGGGTTTTATTACGGTCATACTCAGCATAGTTGTCCATAAGCTGTGCCTGATTACGCTCGTAGGTTTGCCAACTGATGTAAGCCGGATATATGTCATTGACTCGGATTTTCCATTCTGCCATTGGTAAATGCTTTTGTTGTGGTTGATTTGAAACCAAACCACGTTTCAAAGTACGTGTACGTCCATAGACAAACGCACCAGCGTAGGCAGGGTTTTTCAGGATTGATATGATACTTGCCACGCTCGGGTTACGCCAGACAATATCGCCGAATCGATTCCTTCGCGGCAGCAGCAGCCCTTCACGGTTGAACGTCTCCAACACTTTGGATGCTGACTTGCGTTGTCCAAAAATTTCAAACACTAAGTTAATTCGGTCAATCACTTCACGATTTGGGTCTTTGTTTACCACTCCCAGTTCATTACGAACCAAACCCACGGGTAAGGTCAGTGCCAGTTCACCACGCCCAGCTTTGCTCAGAATTCCGGCATTTAACCGAGAACGAATCGTATGCAACTCTACTTCTGAGATTTGTCCTTTGAGTCCCAGCAATAATCGACCATTGGCACTACTTGGATCATAAACCCCATCTCTGTCAGCAATCAAACAACCTCTGTAACCGCACAAGTCCAGCAGGGGATACCAGTCTGAGCAATTACGTGACAGGCGAGTAACATCATAAGAGAGGATAATTCCTACTAATCCCAGGGTTACTTGGGCTAACAATTCTTTAAAGCCTGGTCGTTGCTCTGCACTTGCTGCGGTGATTCCTAAATCACTGTCAATTACTTCAATGTTATTATCCGACCAACCCAGTTCTATAGCTCGCTGGCGCAGAGCGTATTGCAGACGCAGGCTCTCCTGGTTGCTGATTAATTGATGCGGGGTAGACTGACGAATGTAGATTATCGCTTTGCGGTTCAGGTGCTGGAGTGTTACTAGTTCTGAGGTACTCATAAATTACCTCCTGGAAGACCGTTTGCAGTTCATCTGTGATTACTTCTTGGAGGGAAGGGGTGAGGCGTTCCCAGATTTCACGGGGTGGGATTGACATAAAACCTCACATTGTTTAACTAATGTGACCAACTCGGCCACACTCTCTAATGTGAGCTTAGTACATAAATACTGCTTTGGCAGAGCTAGTTGGGTTACAGATATTGGAATGCGTAAGCGCATATGACTTTGATAGGCTACTACTACATGACCTAAACCACTTGGTGGGTTTGAGATGGATATCACTGCAAACCTTCTTCCAAAGAGTGGGTGCATCACATCAGTCACTTCAATTTGGGTTAAATCTTCTGATGGGTTCTTGAGATGGGCATTAAGTAATGGGTTCGTTCGACAGGATTAATCACTCAGCAATAATGGACGAACTCATCGCCCCCAAAGGCTTAAAACTCGGTATCTTCCGATGCCTCAAAGCAGGAGTCAATCCAGGATTTCCCCAACAAGGAACACCCCAAGGGGGAGTGGTCAGCCCATTACTAGCAAATATTGCACTCAACGGAATTGAGAGTATACACAGATACCACTCTCAATACAGAGATGGTAAAAGGATTACACCCAAAACATCGGCAGAACGAATTGCCGAGCCATCAATCCGATACGCGGATGACATGGTTATTATACTCCGACCCGAAGATAACGCGATAGAGATACTTGAAAGAATCAGCGAGTTCCTCCGCAAACGCGGAATGAATGTAAGCCAAAAGAAAACCAAAGTTACCGCCGCGACAGATGGGTTTGATTTCCTCGGCTGGCACTTCAAAGTCCAGAAAAACGGAAAGTTTAGATGTACTCCCTCAGTGGACAACTTTAAAGCGTTCCGTAAGAAAGTAAAACACATCGTCAACAACTCGAATTATGGTGCTACCACAAAGGCTGAGAAACTAGCCCCGGTAGTTAGAGGTTGGAGAAATTACCATAAGTTCTGCAAGATGGACGGGTCTAGAAACTCGTTATACCACATTGAAAAAAGAGCCTACACGGTATTCAACAAGGAAACCAAGCAAACACGCCACACAAGCGAGGAGTTAGTTAAAAAGGCATTCCCAGCAGTTCCTTACTCCGAAAATAAACACGTCATGGTTCAAGGAATAAAATCCCCCTATGACGGAAATATAGCCTACTGGAGCGAACGTAAAAGTAAGCTCTACGACGGCGAAACCTCTTTTGCTCTCAAGAAGCAAAACCATAGATGTGCCTCCTGCGGTTTAAAATTCATCGATGAAGAACGGATTCATCTGCATCACATTGATGGAAATCACGCCAACTGGAAGAAAAATAATCTGGAAGCAATTCACGAGAGTTGCCACGATTACAAACACATGAGCAAAAGCGCAAGCTGAGAACATCGGAAGCTGGGTGCGGTGAAAGTCGCACGCCCAGATTTAACAGAGAGGTGCCCCGGATAATACCGGGCATCGACTCTACCCAAGCTGGTATTCGCCCAGTCATCGCAGTGGAGTTCGACCCCACAAAACCAGATTTAAGTTAGGCGATCGCCAAAACTCATCACCGCAACTTTAGTGAGTATGGCTGTAGAATAATCCAGCTAACAGTTCAAGAAGTAGCACGGTTAGGATTTCTAGGTTTTCCCCGCCGCCCCGACTATCTCCACGCCTCCCCGGTGTGCGCCAACTTCAGCCAAGCTCACACAGCCAAAGCGGGTGTTGCGCTTGAAACGGCTGATGATTTGACGGCTGCGATCGCGGTAGCTGAAGCCATCCGACAGTTGCAGCCACAGGTGTTTACGCTGGAGAATGTACCGCGCTATCAGAACAGTCAGAGTTTCAGTATCATTCTGTCAGCTTTGGAACAAGAGGGATACTTGGTCAATTACAGTGTGGTCAACATGGCCGACTTTGGGTTGCCCCAGGCGCGGCGGCGGTTAGTTCTGGTTGCCAGTAGGGGTTTTCATGTTGCCCTACCTTCGGGAGCTACACCTTGTGGTTGGGTATGAGGCGATCACGCATCTCATCCCTAGCATGACCGATTCCCAACTACTCCCCAAACAACGGCAAGCGGTAGAACAATTTCTGGCAACTAATGAACCAACGCCATTGCTAATACAGAGAGTTGGGGGACGTTCACAGTCCAAGTATAAACCTGCATACTTGCCCTGTAACACCATTCTGCGATGGCGCGAGCGCCCGCCGGAGGCGATCGCATTTCACCGATCACAAAGGTTGCAACCGTAGTAAGTTTGCTGATATCTGGTTGCCGGATGGTACTGTCAAATCCTTGTCTATTGAAGGGGCTGCAATCTTGCAAGGGTTTCCCGGTTGGTACGAGTTTCCTAACGAAACTGCTACGGCGGGGTCAATCATTGGCTATTCTGTGCCTCCCAGTTTAGCAACTCAATTATTCATGTCAGCACAAAGTATTTTGAAAGGAGCAAAAGTATGACTAACCTGTTCTTCCTCGGTCATCTCTGGAACTTCCACCGCTTCTACATCAACCGTGACTGCGCTTGGATTTTCCGGCTCTTGTGCTGGTTTGAGGGCTGACTTTGGTTTATCGGGAGTTGTGGGGGTGAGTCTTTTGCGCTTGGAGGTTGGTTGGTTCATGCTACCACCTCCAGACTGTAAGTGGTTGAGACAGTATTGAGTTGTGTCATGATAGGGGAAGAGTTTTCTAATGTATCCCCAGCCTCACGAGAACGTTGGGGTTTTTCATCTATTTCTTATATATTTGCATTTCTTCTTAAATGGGTAAACACAAAAAAAAGCAAAAGAATGTCCCACCGTGGTTGGCGCACGAGAATCTGTTTATCCCTAAAACTGGCCAGCAAATAACTACAGATGCAGGCTGGGAAAAAATATTATTTGATGATGCTGCTAAATTTTTTAGCACCCAAACCATTCAAGATTGGCACGAATCTTTCATTGAAGGGTTTGATGATATCTCTGATTTACTATTCGCACAGGGTGTAGATATCGATTTAGAAGATGAAGCTGCTGTAGATAACTTTTTGGATAACTACAAGCCTCAACATATCAATGTAGTTATAGCTAAAGCTGTCTATAATATTCATTCTTGGGCCAGAGTTCTACTAATTTCCACTCCTGAAGATGAAGAATACTATTTTCACAACCATGAGATTGAGGCAATTCGTTTAGGCATTGGGTTGCGAAGGTATCTAAACTTAGACATTCCAGTAATTAATGATTGTCAAGATGCTGTGAGATATCTGCAAGGTAAATACCCGAACATCGCTTGGCAACCTAGACATTGTGTTTCGGTTGCTCATCGCCTGAAAATTGCTCAAGCCACCAAGGTCTACAACGAACAAACCTGGGATGAGGAGTGGAGCGAAGTTCTGGATGAAGAATTAATTGTATCCGCTCGGTAAATCGGGGTAGAAACAAAAAATCAGAATTTAAATTGGGCGATCGCTTACGTTAGGCGCACTTTCACAAAAATACTCTACTGAGCTATTCACATCAATAGAGTATATAAATTTACTATAATCATCTTTTCCAAATTCAGCTTATACTTTGATAACTATTTATACCTCTGTGTAAGTACTGCAAATCTTACCTACAGCAATCATCCCAGAAGAGACAAACTTTCGGCAAAATGTCTCTGATTCGCTAATAACTTCCTGTATTCTGGGATATCCGTTCTTTGTGGAAAGCCGAATGATTCCTATAGATATGAAACGACTCATCAAAAAAAACCCTAACCCAGTTCGCAAGAAAACAGAAGTAACCCCACCACCGATTGAACCCATTGAGATTCCTGAGAATCAAAATATTCCTGAACCGGTAATTGAACCAAACCCACCTGTGTACATTGAAGGCTACATTTCCGAATCCGAATACATTTCTGAACACTATCGCCCCCTCCGCTCTGTGGGTAACTCCGGGTGGCAACCGTCTGATGTTTGGCGCGAGTTGAGAGTTGATGATTTTTGTCGTGGGTGAGTCAGTATTTAAACAGCACTATGCCTGTGGTTCTTGCTAGCCTACGCTAAAATATAATGCCTGAATCTTGAAATAGTGGCAGTTGAATCACTTGGGTTTCTTTGGCATTATCCAGGTTGGACAAGGAAATGCCCAGCAACCTAATACTGCGGTTTTCCAGTTCAATCGACTCAAACAGCGCTTTGGCTATCTCGAAAATCGTAGAGAGTTCACTGATGGGAGCAAGCATTGTTTTACTGCGGGTTAACTGCTGATAGTCAGAGAACTTGACTTTTAACATTAATGTGCGACCTCGTGTTTCATGCTTCTCTAACCTTTGCTCGACAATTTGGGCAATCTGTTCGAGTTCTTGCAACATCTGGCTGATATCACTTAAGTCCTGTGCAAACGAGGTTTCTGCACCAACTGACTTGAGCCACGCACATATAATATTTAAGGAAGCGAATTTGGGGCTATTTTGGCGCAATCCAGCATTTGATAATGAGATACATTCGATTTAAGTAAGTTAGAAATGCGCTCTACTTCATTCGGAGGTATATTTTTTCCATATTTCTGTGTTACTGCTTCCACCTCTCGTTTCCAAGATGGTGAAATTTGCTCACATTTTCGCTTCCTTTGACTTATCGCCTCAGTTTCCAAATAATTTTGATATGCTTCAGTGCTGAAATATGCGATCGCACAAGCGGCGACCGTCCCCAACACTAGCCAAATTGACGCTTCTTTCATAGTACGATCACCTCTTGCCCTCTTGATATAATAAAATCAGCCTCTTTTGCCGTGACATTCAGGCTATAAACCAAAGTCCACGGTGACTTTGCGCGGGGGAATAGCTAACCGCGCCTTAAGCTTTTAGTGTCATTCAGTCAGACTCGCGATCGTTTACCACCCCAAAGGGGCAGTAGCCCCAAACGCACTTGGAGGTTATCAAAATGATGACAGATAACAGTCCCCAAGTCACGACACCTCAAGAATACGCTCTTTCAAATCAGCCCCAGTGTGAATGCCGAGCGAGTGCATTTTAGCCGCAGTCACCTTTTTAATCCCGTGAAACTTCTCAATCGCTAGCTGTTCTACAAAGGCGTAGACGCTTGCGGCTTGTCGTAGACATCGCATCTTCCGGTAAAATCACCGTTAGTCCATTCGGCTTATTCTGTCCTGATGCCATTTTTGCTAGGAACTTGTTAATTGACACACCCGCAGTTGCCGTCAACTGAGTTTCCTGGAAAATCGCAGTTTTGATGTGTCTTGCGATCGTAGAAGCGTAGGGGATGTTTTGCTTATTCTCAGTAACATCAAGGTATGCCTCATCTAGCGCAACCCCTTCCACTAAATCACTGTAGCGTTTGAATATGGCGTGGATTGAAGTGGAAATATCTCGGTAAACGTCGAATCTCGGTCTGACAAAGATAAGCCCAGGGCATTTGGCGATCGCAGTTATTGAAGGCATTGCTGAGTGAATGCCAAACTTACGAGCTTCATAACTAGCTGCTGCAACTACGCCTTGCTGATTCGGACTGCCACCAACGACTAACGGTTTGCCTCGGTAACTAGGGTTGTCCCTCTGTTCCACCGATGCGTAGAAGGCATCCATATCAACGTGAATTATCTTCCTCGTCTGCATTGTTGTTGAAGTATTACCATTTCTACCAAGCGGCGGGAACGACTATTCTCTGGTAAATTTATGATTCAATCTGGATATTTGAGAAATTTCTCACCACAATAGTACATTAGCACTAGCACTTTTAGGCTTTCATAAGCTTTTTCATTGAGAAAGTTTTTGTAACAATGACGTTACACTTGATTGAATAGAATTTTGTCGTCACGTTGCCAACGCACGGTATTAGAGGGAGCAAGGGCATGACTATTGGTGTTTGGGTTCTCGGAGATCAACTTTGGGCTGGGCAGTCAGCGCTAGAGAGTTGCCTACAAAAACACCAACAGACTCCTGTGATTTTTATCGAATCTCTAACTCATGCAGGGCAACTTCCTTACCATTTGCAAAAACTGGTATTGGTCTGGTCAGCCATGCGTCACTTTGCTGCCGAATTGCGATCGCTTGGCTTCCCAGTAACATACGCTCAAAGCCAAGATTTCAAAACACCTTTACTCCAATGGATTGAACAATACCAAATTACCGAACTGCGGGTGATGACTCCAACAGATCGCCCTTTTGCTACATTAATTCAAAAATTAAACTTGACAATTCAAGTCACTTTTACACCAAATAACCGTTTTATCTGGAGTGATCAGGAGTTCATTGACTGGGCAAGTGGACGCAAACGCCTAATCATGGAGGACTTTTACCGCCAGGGACGAAAGCGGTTCAACATTCTAATGGAGGGCAACCAACCTGTTGGTGGTCGATGGAACTTTGACAAACAAAATCGCAAACCACCAAAAGGCAAACTGACCTTACCCGAAGCTTTATGGTTTGAACCAGACTCAATTACACAAGATGTAATTGACTTCATTAAGCAATCTGAGGCATTCCAAGACAATCAAAGTTACTGGCTCCTTGAACCCTTCTGCTGGGGTGTAACGCGACAGCAAGCACTACTTGTAATGAAGTTTTTTATCGAAACACGTTTGTCCTCATTCGGGCCATACCAGGACGCGATGGTGACTGGCGAACAGACAATGTGGCACGCGATGCTTTCTCCCTATCTCAATATTGGATTGCTTCATCCCTTGGAAGTTGTTCAGGCGGCACAGCTTGCATATTTAGACAACAGCAGCGACTGGGAGCTAAACAGCATTGAAGGCTTTATCCGTCAGGTGCTTGGCTGGCGAGAGTATATGCACGGTGTTTATGTTTACCTAGATGATGACTATTCAGAACGTAACTGGTTTAACCACACTCATCCACTGCCTGCTTTTTATTGGACTGGCGATACACAGATGAATTGTCTGCACCAAATTCTAACTCAGGTTAAACAAATAGGTTATGCTCATCATATTCAACGGTTGATGGTGTTGAACAACTTTGCAATGATAGCAGGTATCTCCCCCCAAGAACTTGAAGACTGGTTTCATGCTGCTTTTATTGATGGGTACGATTGGGTGATGCAAACCAATGTTATTGGTATGGGGCAGTTTGCTGACGGTGGAATGATTGCATCTAAGCCTTATGCTGCTTCTGCTAACTACATCAACAATATGAGTGACTATTGTAAAAATTGTACTTACAACCCTCGTGAGCGCACCACTGAAAATGCTTGTCCTTTCAACTTTTTTTATTGGGACTTCCTGGCTCGTCATTACGACTTGTTAAAAGAACAGCCACGTATGACTCAAATACTGCGTAACTTAGAGCGAATCTCTCCATCGGAACTTCAAAAAATCCGCTCTCTGGCTTCTAATTGGCACACTACGTAAGCAGCAGCCGTTAGCTATTCCTGTAAAGGAATATCCGAATTTCTTCCAGGTAGTTTTGAGACTATCGCAAAGAGCGCTCTTCATGACGATTGTGCCTTTGTGTGTAGCGCTTATTGGATGCGATAGATTTAGCTATGCAAGAAATTGAAAATAAGATTGAACGTTTGACTAATTTTGTCACTGTAAGGATAAGGTGAGCAACTTTGAAAGTATAACTTGAGCAACTAACCAGCCCAAAGGGTTTAATTGCGTTGGGAGTTATTAGTTGTAAATAGATTTTGAAACAATAACCTGAGCAAAGGTTCTGTTTTGTAACCGTAACCTGAGCAAACATACTTATGCAGGATATCAAGCAACTTAAATTTTCCTTTTAAGCCGTGAAAGCTAGAAATAGCAATAGTTTAGCAGCGGATTATATTTTCAATAACCTTATTTTAATGACAATACACCATAAATGAATAGGACTTTGAGATAGGTAGATACAAAAGCGATCGCTCTATCGAAAAAGAAATCAGATCAACAACAGAGGTATTTCCACTCTTTAGGTTCACTGTCTTCACTTTGGGACGCATAAATTGAGCAACCCGGTTTGAAACCATAAAGTGAGCAAGTTGCTCATCTTATGCTTACAGTGACAAATTTTACCGAAGATAATTTACCAAATTTAGGTAAGTGGTTTATTAATATCTGTTGTAGAGTAACGTAATTTTCAAAAAGTTAAAAGCGCCAAAATAATCGATATCAATATCAATTCTGCTCACTGCATTTAAGAACTATCTTTGTGCAGACATTTGTCTTGCATATTTATGGAGAGAGAGAGGTTGCCGTCGGCAACCTCTCTCTCCTTAAAATGATTATCATTTCTATTAACTGTATATTTTATTCTCTGGAAGTCCCTAACTTGGATGCTTAGTCTTCTTGAGAAAGAATCAAGTTTAATATATTCAACTCATTGGAAGTCAAAAGCTGCTTATCTGTGAATAACTTGTGCCTAATTTCGCCTAAACTATAGCTTCTAAAGACAACAAATGGAAATTCCCCATACTGAGAGCCAATGGGCAAAATGTTGTCTACAGGAAACATACAACGGATATATTCAGCTAAAATATCTCGGAATGATTCTCCATCTGGCTCCTCTACACTCCTTGAAAAATAGTCTTTAATCGCCTCATTGCTGGTAAATATAAATAGTGGAATTGCATAATACTGGTCAAAACGCTGACTATTTTGCTCAAACCACTGTGTCCGGCTCACTTGTTTTCCAAGTAAGTTAACTAGCTCAATTGCTCCAAAACTTGCCGAACGCAAACTCTCTGGATAGGCTGGATTAGAATTAATAGAATATAACTTTTTTAAAAGTTCATTATTGGCGTAAGGTTTTAGTTCTCGCTCTAGACGCATTTCATAGTTTTCTTGAAGTGCTTTATTAGCTAAAGAAACTACTAGCATACTGCCACTAATGTGGCTGGCTTCTACAGGGCCAAAGCTTAATAGCTGATCCAAACCACTACTTACCAACTTCACAAACTGGTCTGCAAAAGACTCTCGCATTGATAGATAAGAAAGGGTTTGTGTCGGCGGGGAATTGTCTAAATCACTCAAGATTATCTTTACACGACCTAGCAGCTGCTCTAGACTCGTATAAACCTCTTTCAAGAGCTTGTCACTGCGACGGCGAATATGCTCTTTCTTCAGTTCTTTGATTAAACCGGATATCTTACCCGTAAATGTTTCACCAGCGGCAAATACTGATTTTCCACCAATAGGAATCATCATAAAATAGTTTTTACCTATCTGCCCAGATCCGGAAATTCTTGTCATTACAGATGTCTTGAGAATTAATAGAATATTCACAAGACTCAGCACACTTTCTTGTAAAGAAAGCTCCGGGTCATCAGCGTAATATACAGCCCGCTCTGAGAAGTAAAGAATTAAATCTTTCTCCTCATTATCTAAGGTTTTGGTAATTCCATCTTCAAGGTAGCTACCGCGACCCCGGTAAATTACCTGAATAATTTCCATTAGGTTTTGTTCAATGGCAAAGCGAGGGATATCAACCAGAATATGCTTAGTTTTAGGAAATGATAACCCCCGACTAGCTGAGGCAGTCATAAAGACCACTTTCACATTGTTCTTACGTTTTTGGATTTCTTCTTTTTCCTGCTCTGAAATATTGGCGTGTATTTCTAGGTAGTCTGTAAATTTCTGAAATGTACCTCGATGTTTTTTTAGATATTCAGTCAGTTCTTTTAATCTCTGCTTATCCTGGATATACACAATTATCTGTCCAGCTTCTGGGTTATCCAAGAAAGCATTAATATCTTCAGCAATCTCTGCTTGTACACGCTTGACTAAGCTATATTTTTTCTCTAAAAAAACTGAATTGCTAAATTTAAAAGATTCTAGAAATACTTTGTAAGTAATGTTTAAACTACTAGCAGGGTAGGAGTTAGAATTGATGACAGTTGCACCTAACCCCTTAAATTTGAAAATTTGTAATGAAAGGGGAGAGTTGTTCTCTGAAGCTCGCCGATAAAAGATTTTGTCTGGTTCTGAAACTGTAGTAGAAAGATGCTGTTGAATGACATCTGGATCAACAATAGAAGCATCAGCTACAATAATTTTGGTGTTAAAGCCATATTGAGAATTGGTCAGCTGATATTGGCGAAGGATAGAACTGATGCGGTTTAAAAATTCTACACCGCTATGGTCTCCTGTAATCTCATCAACCATGATAAATATATGTTTAATGCGTTGAGAGATTTTCTTCATTTGCTCAGGAATGACTGAACCTTCACTTTGGTTATAGGCGTTCCTAAATATCTTTTCAAAATGGCGGAGAGTGTCTTGGCCGTTTCCCGTTTTTTTCAAAGATTGTAGCGAAATTGTTGCCACTATATTATTGGAAAGTTGACGGTCTATAATTGTGTAAATAGCTTCACAGATACTATCTAAAACTCCTTTAGTCTGCTCACCAGCATCCTGAATTAAATCTTCCATTTTGCGCTGGAGTCTTTGAGAAGCTGAGGGACGGCGCTCAATCAGAGCTTGACCATCGATAAAATGAACAGCTTGCTCTGTAAAGTCTCCTTCTCGTAAATCAGAGAAATACTGCACAGTACAGTGTCCAGCATTAGCTTGAATAATCTCTGCATTGGTATTGATGCAAAACAGTCCGTGATTCTCCGATGGTGCTGCAATGCTCCCGCCCAATGATTCTCCCGGTTGACTCTTGAACTTCTCAATCACGTCCTTATTGACGTTTTTTCTGGGACTGACATAGAAAAACAAAAAACCATCTTCGAGATGCTGTTTGAGAAATTCCACAATGGTTGTGGTTTTACCAATGCCAGGATTGCCAGTTAAAAAAAGATAAGGATTGTCATTAGTCAGGGCAGTTTGAATTAGGGCGGTGTGAGCCGAACGCAGGTCTAGACTACCACTCAGTCCGAGTTGAGCCATTAATTGAAGCGGTACTTCCCCACTTGAGTTGAAAAACCCTGTTACTCGTTCCTGGTGAGTAACCAAAGTAGTTGTGTCAGGTGGCACTGCTAAAAGAGAGTTTATAAATGTCTTGCCATCAACAAAACTCTCAGCTGCTTTCCTTTTGATGATTCTGAGAACTTGTTGACGAGCTTCGGCGATCGCTTGACCACTTTCTTGGTGCTTATAAATGCGGCGGCAGGTATTTAAGATATCTAAATTTTCTTGATTTACTGACATGGCACTAACGCCCCGGTCAGTGTAACCCATAATGTTAAACATTACGGGGTCAGCTTCTTGGAGAAGAGAGTGCTGTCGTAAAAACTCATAGAAGCTATGAGCATAACTGGCGGCTTGGATTAATTTGACACTCTCTTTGTCCTTGCGCTTGAAAGCTGTGAAATAACGAGCAATCCCTTCAGAAAAGGTTAATCCAAGTTTTGTGGTATCTGTTCCTGTATCGATACTAAGTCCAGAGAAAACACTTTTTGAGCGTAAATAACTAATTTCACTTAGCAGTAATTGCCGTAGAACTTCTATATTATCTAAATCTTTAATATCTTCAGCTGACTTTATCGAAAACACTGATAAATCCACTGAGAGGATACGAAACTGTTTGCCGTTGTGCAGCAGCATTAAAGTATCAGCCCTAAGAAACTCTCCCTGCTGCTTATAGCGACCGATATCAACCTTGATATCTCCTAATTGTGACAGGATATCTCTAAAGGCTTGTTCCTCACCCTTAACATGAGTACCAAGGCTGTTGTCATCACAAAAGTTGCACTGGTAGTATAAAATTTCCAGCTTTCGATGTTTCCAACCTGTTGATTCCAGGTACTCCCTAAAGAAATTTAAGCCGGATAAAAACCCCTTTTGGAGGAAAAATATACTCCACTTAGCAATGATTTTGCTATCACTATCATTAATTACATTAGCGCGGTCAACTATACGCCGATGCAGTTGGGGAAAGCGCAACGCTTGTAAGTCACGTTGATATAAATTTCCAAATCGGTTATTTAGTTGGTTTTGCTGAATATAAGCAAGGATACCAACATTGAAGCCTATTTCAAATAATCGTCCAAAGTCTTCTGCAATCATTTATGCTCCTCTCCTTCTACATTCAAGGCACGTCTAACTTCAGTTAAAAACGCCAAAGAGTTAAAGCTTACGCTCCTAGTGGTGTGCTTGAAAACTGACAATTTACCAACTGCATCATCCCCAATTATATTTTCGTAAGGATCGAGCTTAAAGCTAATGTTGCGATTCCTTCTAGGAACAGCTTCGTAGCGCGAAAAGTGAAATAAGGTTAGATATTGCAAAATATCATTTTTGATAGGATTGTTTTCGCGGTCATAAATTAGTCCCCTACGGATATCTTCATCATCTAGAATGTCATCATAGACATTTAGCAAGGTGGCGTAGGAAATTACCCCGTTGTAGTAACGCTCGTCATCTTGACCGACTTTAATTCCATTGAATAGATTGAAAAAGACAACAGCTTTCTTGCTGGGGTCTTCAACTAAGCCTGTTAGTTCAAGTGTGTCCTGGATGTACAGAGAACTAACAGTGCGCCCCAGATTTACCACATAATATTTATCAAAGAATACTGGGTATATTTTGATGTCGTCTTTATCTCCCTTTAAAGCCTTGAGTACAGGTGTGGACATGAAAAATAGTGATTCATCTTCACCACTCTGAGTCATATTTAGAGTGCTAGAATATGGCGACTTGGCAATATACATAAAGTGCCGATAGCCCTCGCGGTATAATTTGTCAACTTCGTCAATGACAATAGTAGGTCTTTGAAACATCTGCTGATGTTCATAGTTTGCTGCGAAAGTTTTGAGCGTTTCTAAGCGAACTGTGCCATCCTGTAGACGCTCTACTCCCACAACTTCTCCTAACAAGTTTGATATTCGTTCTCCACCTCGCCAACTGGCATCACTTTCACGGCTGGAGACTATAATAATTGCTAATTTATCTAGCTGGGTCTTGTAGGAAGAAGCGTTGAATTTAAATTTTTTGGGCAGTACAGAGTAAAGAGAACTTAGACCATTTTCAATTTTGTAAGGATTCAGGTTTTTGACACAGAATCCTTGAGTACTGGATTGATGTTCTTCGCTCAATAAGTGGGATAAAGTTTTAGAGAGCGATCGCATAAATTCTTCCTCTGGTGTAGAGTTCTGCTTGCTACGCAGTTGCAACCGCACAATGGGAATAAAAAGTTTATCTTTGACAGACTCAAGCAGTACTTTTAGGCAGATATAAATAAGCAGAGAAAAAGTAAACCGATAAATAAACGCTTTGGGGGAGTCGGGATTGTTGAAAATTTGCTCTCGTAATTTTTTATGATTGTAGATGAATAAAATTGGTTTTTGATGTTTGAAAGAATTATTGTAGATGTTCTGACAGCTTGCTTCAGTAAGAGGAACCAAAAGAATTGGTAGTGCTTTAATATCTGTGATATCATACGCCATGCTAAATGTTTGGCGCTCATCAGTGGGGAAATAGCGAATATCTTCTACCGCGATGCTGACAGAAAGATTGCAGAGATAACTACTATCAATATGAGGCTCTCTGATGGCAATATACTTTAGGGTTTCTCGTGACCTCTCACCAAAGACAGGCTTGAAAAATGTGGATTTGGTCAAAATGCTGTCCATATCCCGCTCTAGGATGCCTCTTTTCACGCCGATAACGAGCGGATATTCTCGCTTGTTCAGGATAGGCTTACGTTGCAGAAAATTCTTCAGTAGCTGCTTCAGGTTTTCAATTTTTATTTTGACGTTAAATTTTTCAATTCCTTCCTTAATTTTGGCAAATATTTTCTTCTTAGCTTCCTCGTCAGATCCTTTGAGTATGGGTAAGACTTTTTCATCAAATACAGAGACAGGCTGATAATTTAATTCTGAGCTATAATCGTAGTCATCAGCTAAAGGATCACTTTTGGAAGCAAAGATAAAGTAGAACAAGAAAACTATTTTTAAGACTTTCTCTTTAAAATAATCACTTTTAAAAGGGTCTTCTAATCCTGTCTGATGTTCTTGACTTTCTGGGTCGATCAGGTTGAGGTAATAATCTAGTACAGAAAGTGGCTCATCTCCATAAGCTTGAACTGTACCGCCAAATTTTAGCTTGAAACCAAAAATAAATTGCTGCTCTCCTTTAGTATCATCTTTAGTTTCTCCCAGATACCCTTCGATTAAGGGAATAATGGGGAGAATATCTAAAGCTTCGGCACGAGAAAATAAATCTCTATAGTTGACTGACTTTCCGGCATAGCTTACTTGGTAATGACCATCCTCTCGGTTGATATCACTGATATATTCTTCCAACAAGCGCAACCGCCGAATCAAATCCTGAAGATAGATTTTGCCATCTGTACTATCGTCGATGTTTTCCTGAAGAAACTCTAAATACCTGATTTTTGCCTCTCGCTTCAGCTTGCCAATAGCTTCGGTGTACATGACTCGCTTGAGCTTGTAAAAGTCAGATTTCTTATTTTTAATCAGTTCTTGGAGTGTGTCGCTTAATTCCTCTAAATCACTCTCATTTTCTTCGCTAAATTCTCGTTGGATATAGTTATCAAGACTGGAAGAAAGTTGAGAATCAAATCCCTTAATATCTTTAACTGTGATGATTAGTTTATGAAACTTCAGGAGAGAATCGCTGCCTGAACGGTGGCGCTGAAGACTGAGCCGCTGTTTTTGCAAACCTTTATACTCTCCGAAAGGATAAGTAAATCCCAGAGCTGGTTTTGTACCTTGAAAAGACTGTAAATCTGTCAGTAATTGCGAAATTGCTGACTCTACTGTTTTGTTTGGTGGTAATGCCGCACTCAAGAGGTTTTGCAAATAATCGCGGATTAGCCTGATTTGCTCTGGGAAATTTTTACCTGTGCGATCGCTAAAGTTGACAGTTGCGGAACGAATCCCGCTAGTAGATGCCAAAGGGCTTTCCACTTGTGAATTAGCAACCAGATCAGCGATTTTGTCAATATTGATCCGCAACCGACTGTCATCTGGGGAGAACTGGAATGGGTTTTGATTGGGCAGCACTTCCAATATTTTATTGAGTAAACTGCTGTAATCTAAGGGAGCTAAATGATTGTCACCAAGAGAAATAATATTCACCCTCATGCCTCCTACAAATGGTTGAGATAGTGTAAGATGCCTCAATTGATAGTGGCGATAAAAACTACATCATTTGCGCTCTTAACATTAAAAAGCAATACATTTGCACTATTACAGCATAATAAATCAATGCTAGGCAAGTAGGGACAGATTTAGCGATCGCCACCGGACTTAGTAGCTATTTTCTACTTGAATATTAGAGTGCTGTGATCTTTGAGGTCAAACGAGTGTTAAAACCAGGTGGACATTTTGTGTTTGACATCCTCAATCTAGAACAACCTCTAGCCGAAGATTGGGCAGTTGAAACATATTTGGGTGCTAAAGTGTTTCTGGAATCTGTGGTTACAGCGCTTCTGGCTATTATGCAATATAGTTTTCTCCTTGTCCCTCTCCTATCATCGCTTTCAGCTTTTAGGATGTACCTCATAGCTGCTGGAAGTGCTGTAAGTGGGAAAAAACAATCACGGGAAAATCCACAACGAAAACTAGCGCATCTCAATTCATTGGGGCTTATTTTGGGTCAATACAATTGTTTTATGACCAATTTCAAAAACCCTCAATATCTTCTCCTCCCACACCACCGGAGTCTTCCCCAAAAATCCAGTCGCTATCACTGTCGGCATTACCTTCGCCATCCACTTGAAGATTTAAGGAAGGTATTAGCTGTTCAATCTGGCTTTCAAGTCGGGAGAAGCTATGTTTTCCGCCGCACTGTACTAGCCTGTGCTAAAGCCAAAGGCGATGCATATACGCACTCATCACCGTTCATCCCGCAACCACTCTAACCCAGTTCTCAACGCCGCCTCCGCCGTGTAATAAATCTTTTGTTCCCCGAATATCCCACCCGTGCGGCTGATGATACGGAATTCCCAGCAATGCCCTGGTGTGTAAAAGACCATTAGGATACTGCTGTTGACACAGAGTACCGTATAAACTTTAACTTGAGACATTTACTGATGTTGTGGGTGTGATGATGCAAAAGCAATTGTCTAGGATTTCTCACCCAGATACTAACTCAAGCTGTAGTAATTAATCCCAAATGCGAATGGATTGGAGCTTTCGTTTGCTGCTACCGTTACCTAATGCTCCGCGCGTTTCAACCCAATAGCCAAAGCGCAGTATTGTTATAAGTCTCCTCTTGAACCTACTGTTATTATCGTAACTTCAGTTTTCGGCTTGGTGCAGTCAAACTTTGCCTCAATTGGCTTCAGGAATATTATTAATTAACGCAATATATTCTCCATAGTCAACATTATACTTTGCCAGCATATTCTCTAAATCATCATAAAACTGTAGCTCGATTCCAAAAGCATGATAAATCCACTTAGCATTATTAAAATATCCTTTTATTGAAAAATCCTGTGCAGGATAGGTACAATACCAACCTCCCTTCTTAGGTTGCCAGATATAGCCTTCAGCATTGAGTAAATCTTTAATTGCGTAAGTGCCGTTTCGGCCTTTTCCAGCCTGATTACCCACTTTAACAGTAATGCGCTGTATGCTTCCAACAAAAGATGGATAATCTAACCAATCAAGTAAGCTAATTCTTTTCCTACTTTTTAATTCTTCAAGGAAAGGTGATAAGCTTTGGGTTTCTGTGAGAATAAATAAATGCTCTACTGCACGAGTTAAGGCAACATAAAAAAGGCGACGTTCCTCATCAACTACTTGCTCAATGCTATCACCGAAAACACGGCTAAACATCAAATCAGGGTGTATTAATGGGTAACAACGAGGGACAGCATCAAGTATTATAACTACATCATTCTGAAGACCTTTATACTTGTGAGCGGTTGATATGCTTACAGCCTTTCTTGATTCTTCAGGAAGATAGGAGCGTACCAAGTTTAAGAACTTGTCGAGTACGCCATTTTTTGATTTACCTTTACCATAATTTACATACCAAGGTAAACTATTCTTACGGCTGAGTAAAACTACATTTTTTCTATCCTTGATAGCCTTGTCTACTAAGCGCAATATAGCAGGCGTTATACTGTCCCCTGGATGCTGTTCTTGCTCCTTGGGAGTTGGCTCAAATTGTCCCATCTCAGCAATTTCAACCGTTCCAAATATAGCTTTATGGGCGCGTGCAGGAGTACCCAATCCATACATCAATGTATTACCGATATCGACAATTGAAATAGCTGAACGGTAATTAGTAGCTATATTTAATTTTTGCGAAGGCTGGAAAAACTGCGCGAAATTCTGGTAAAAGCGAAGATCAGAACCAGCAAAACCATTAATTGCTTGCCAGTCATCACCAACACAGAAAAATTCTGCTTGAGGATTTTGTTGTCGAATTGCTTCTATTAAATGGTGAAAAAGTTCTGAGAAATCTTGATATTCATCAATCAGTATGTATCGAAGACACCTTAGATCGCCAGTGCCAGATTTGCGACTAAATACAGTTTGTCCCGATGCGATAACTGCGGCAGCTTTTTGCATCAGTCCATCAAAATCTTCCTCACCTGTTGCCTGAAGCTGTTGCAAATAGGACTGATAAAACTTTTGTGCAAGCTCCAAAAAAACCTGCTCAACATCACTAGCACACTTATGATTATCAACGAGAGAGGCTAATTTTTCTGAAGTGAGAGACAGTTTGCGACAACGCTGGATAAATCCTTCTACTACTTTGGTAAAACGGTCTATAACTCTAAGTTTAATTTTCTTCCAAATCTCGTCTTCGGTCAAGCGATGGCACTTCATCCCATAATTTTCAAGACATCGTTTAAGTAAAGCACAAAAATCTTCTACTCCTTCAAATCTGAGGGTAGTTGGGGATAACTCCACAAAATGCCAGTTAGGATGATTTCGCCAATATTCTCGCTTTTGTTCTGACATTATATCGTAATCTGGATCGCCTTTTAGTCCAAAATATTCAATCACTATCCCCTGATTTTCTCCAGTAACAATCGTGAAATCAGGGCGATAATTAATGTCATTCCACCAAAAATTACGCTCGTATTTGTATGTAATGTCGTGTTCTAATAAAAAATTTGCAATTACTTTCTCACCAAAAGACTTGTAGTAGTTTCCGTCAAGCCCCTCTCTTGGTAATGAGCGACGGTAACGTAACATTTCTTCAGTACTTTTATCATAACCACCCCAAGCAATGCGCTCCCAGTCTTCACGAAAGTGCGCCATCATCAAAACGCGAATTTTTTCATAAACATCTGGCTTGCAGTGATACTCATAAATTACAGTCTGTAAAGCTTTGGCTTGATTCTGTTGTCCATCTGGTTCATTGAAAAGAATGCTTTTTTCTGGATGAACTAAAGCATAAGCTAATGCATGAAAAGTCATTACATGAGGAACAGAGTTTTGTAATTGTAGAGTAAGACGCTCTCGTATTTCTTCCGCAGCCTTGCGATTGAAAGCTAAAAGTAATATTTCATTGGGTGCAACACCACAATGTTTTTGTAAAAATAAAGCTCGATTTACCAAAGTTGAAGTTTTGCCACTTCCAGCTCGTGCTACTACTTGTATATGACCTTCCACAGCACCAATTGCTGCTGCTTGCTCAAGATCAGGTGAGGTATTTAAGTTAGTTTTTACCCATGATTGCACATAACTTAGCTTTTCAGCTTGGTACTCTTTAAATAATATGTGTCCAGTACACTTAGTTTGATAAAAGTTATCAGCATTGAAAAAATTTTGTTCAAACTGCTCTTTTATGCTGTTTAGTAAAAATAATTTTTTAACTTTCCTTGCTTCAGCTTCTATTATTTCAGCTTCTAGTTTTTGAGCTTCGCATCTTTCAATTTCTAGTTTTTGTGCTTCCCGCTTTTCAGCTTCCAGCCTTTGCGCTTCTAGCCTTTGAGCCTGGCGTATTTTAATTTCTTTCTCTTTTGCTTCCAATTTTTCAGCTTTCAATGTTCTCGCTTCTTGCTCAATTTTTGCTAATGAAATTATTTGTTTTAGAGAACAAGGTGGTGACATTGTATTAAATATTTCAATAAATATCTCTTTGTAATATTTAATGTTAAATTCGTTTTTATAATTTATTTCAATTAATATTTCTTCGTGTTTTGTGTTTTGGTCTTTTATGTTCTGTATTTGTAAAATTTTTCCTTTAATTCCATACGTAATTTCTGCTTGAAAGCGACTAACTTCTCTACCAACCAAAAGATTCCAGAGGTTATCGTTATCCCCAATTAATTCTGCAAAGCTTTGAACATTGTCAATCTGTGAATCTTTATCCATTCTCTACCTAACTCTTACTCAAATGCTTACAGTGACTTAAGCGCCTACTTTTATTTTTCCCGTAGATAGGGCAGAATTAACACAGACTATTTAGCACTTTAAAGATTAATGCTCTAGTTGAGCAATTCGTTGAAAAAAGTAACCAGTTCCTCTTTGTGTCAAAATATATTCTGGATTTTCCGGGTCATCTTCTAACTTCAAGCGCAAACGAGAGATATGCACATCCACCACACGAGTCTCTGCATGTTGTTCTGGGTTATAACCCCGCACAAACTGGCAAAGAATTACGTCTATAATTGAATTAATAGATCAAAAATAAATAACTCTTCCGTAGACGTTATGCTGAACTTTAAAGGAAAATTCGGAATTTACCTTTAATAGCAAGGCTTTTGGGCATTTTTAACCTTGATTTTATTCCAAAGGCTAAAAATCACAGTTTAAAATCTATCTTTCTTGCCCAGTAAGGAATCTGAGCTATTTTATAAGCGTTTTTAGCATAACAAGTAATGAAGAACCAAATAAATCTGTTCAAATTACGCTATACCAGTTTTTAAATTGATTGATTTTTTTTGATAAAAATAGTTGATAGGATTATAAGTTGATGGAAAATCCTGATGAATATGATCAGAATGGTTTTATTTTCCCTCGTAGTCGATACTACGGTCAGGTGAAACCTGAATATCTAGTATTTAATGCTAATTTACAAGAATTTGCTCAAAAAACTGGTTACATCACTAATTTAGAAACCAATGGCAAGATGAACCCAGAAGATGCCTACAAACAGATTAAACTACTTTGGAAACAGTTAAAACAAAGCAAAAAAGGATTGGGAATTGTTAAGGAGCTACCAGGAGCAGATTGAAGTTACTTTCACAAACAGCAATATTGGTGTCAGTCGCTAGAAGAAGATTCTTATAGTGTGCGTGAATGACCGAACAATTCCCAGTTCGCAATGACTGACATCAAAATTGATTTTGTCTTCCTTGAGGAGAAATTATACAGATTCTGATAAAACATTCAAAAGTGGTAGATGAAATTGAACTTATTTACCTAGCAAGATACAAGAAGTATTCGATGTTTTATGTTCTAGTTAAAATAAGGGAACTAATAAGGGATTTTGCGGAGGTCGAGGAAGCAAATCTAAAAGGGGCTTTAGCTCCCGGTTCAAACTGAGGAGGAAGTTCAGGTAGAATCGCCTCACTTTTTTTGCAATAGCGTAACCGCCTGCTGGAAGCGATGCCTGCGGCGAGCTACGCCTACGCCACATCCTTGCAAACGTTTGCCAGCCTGGACATTCAAAAGATTATATATTCTGAAAGTGTGCTGAGATTGGTTGCCTATATTTTTTTAGGTCATGCGCCGATCGCCAAAATTGTCTTTCCATAATTCAATACAGACACTCAATGACAAGAGTGCAAAAGTAACTTTTGCACTCTTGTGGGAAAAGGGTAAAGGTTAAAGGGTAAAGGTTTTTTCTTATTCCTTTCCCCCTTCCCCTTTTCCCACTTCTGAAAGAAGTCTAATCTAGAAGTGTCTTTGTCGCTCTAATTAATCTCTCTACAACAAAGGAATCATCCCATGACTACAAGCATACTCTCATTGAAGATAAACAAAATTCGTTGGGCGGACATCATTGAGTATCCCCAGCATGGAGCTAAAAGTAAGGTTCTGCTAGAAGATGAAAACTGCCGCTATACGCTGATGTCTCTGGCGGCAGAATCGACCATTGCAGAACATACCAATCCTCGCAATGCGACTGTGAATGTAATTGAAGGACAAGGCGTGCTGACGCTGGAAGATCAAGAGATTGTTCTAGAATCTGGAGTCTTTGCTTTTATACCCGCCAACGCACGCCACGCACTTAAAGCAGCAACTAACCTCGCCTTTTTATTAACGCTTTCTGAACAGGTTGCCAACTCCAAACATTGACCTGATAAGTTTCTCAACGCTGTTCCTAATGAGCGAGAACTCTCAACCATGTCTTATCTGTTTATTAGGAGTCAAAAGCGCAAAACAGTCTTAAGTTACAGTCATGAGGAAAGAAGCGATCGCTTAATACTTGTATCTGTGCAACAGATTATGCTGGGACATCTGCACGAAAAAGAAATTTGTACTCAATTGGTAAATTCTTCAGCAAGGGACTCGTATTTCCCATCGATTTGGTGTACCTTATTAATTTCGTGCAATTATTAATACTCATCTTCTCCCAAATTTACTCAGACAAATTTTAAGCCAATGCCTTCAAGGGAACAGCCAATGAAAACTTCTAATGAGATACATACAAAGAAAATCATCAAAAAATCTGATAAGCTTACCCTGAGACAGATGAAGCTAATTGAGGAGGCAGAAGACCAACTTCTTGAAGCTAATACTGTCAATTCTCCAGCCCCTGTGGTTGAGGTTGAGGAGAAACCAGTAGCGATTTCAGAGCCTAGAGTTCCTGACTATGTTCCACTGCTTGACAATCCTCCAGTACAATCGGTGGGCAACTCTGGCTGGCAAGTGTCTGATGTCTGGCGGGATATTCGAGTAGATGATTTTTGTAATTAAAGCAGACAATTTGTATTCCCAGACGGTTCTGCATCAAGGCGGTTGCAGTTATCCATGATCCAAATCTTAGAAATTGAGGGACAGGCACCTGATCAGGGAGAAAAGTTTTCCCGAAGGCATACTTGTGCAGCAATACCTCAATACTTCGTTAAAACGATAATATGCAACCGCCTGAGCAATTTTTGTAAACTATCTTTGCACTCAGTCAAAGATATAGTTAATTGTGCCTATAATAAGTTACGGCTAACTATAACTGGAAGTTAGCACCCTGTAAATGGTTATCGCTTGGATTACGCATCAAAAGCGATACCAAAGACAAACAAAATTTATCGGCAGCGCAATAGTTCCTATTCCGTTGCCAACATGCACCCTCCGCGATCGCATGTTGGTGAAAGTGTTGTATATCAGGGGAATTAGTGTTAATCGTAGTTTATGTCGGATAAAAGATAAGGGTTAATTATTTTGTCTTCAACCGCGATCGGGTATGATGGTTGAAGTCGCAAGGGGAGCAATGCGGTTTTGTCAGATCCGCTAAAAAACAAGCGATCGCAAAAATCAAATCTAAGTAAGAAGTGACTTTATTTACTAAATATATGCTGATAGCCGTGAGAATTCATCTTGATGAGATATCTCAAAAAGATTAATAGCAAGCCATTTGACCATTGTTACCAAAAATATCTACAATCAGTCTTTTATACTTGGTGTTAATTAAAGCAAATAATAAGTTAAGAGTAGAACTAAAGTATAAAATTTATCAAGCAGTTTGGGGTTTGATAAAGGAATTAAAGATAGAACCACAAAAATTATCCCAACTTCCAGCTATCCATTGGCAACGCAGATGTAACATAATTTCTGCATTTTCTTTCAACCAGAATTTACTGTTTCCTTTGATTCTTAGATTAGACCTCTTGCAGAATTATTTTATGGTAAAGTGGAAGATTTTGAGATGAATTGGCTTCACCAATGCGATACGAACAAACAAAGCGACTGTCCAATCGGGAATTTAAACGTCTGGTTGGGGTACAAAGACGGACATTTGAAGAGATAGTCAAGGTACTGCAAGATGCTGTCAGTCACAGAGAAACACGGGGTTGTTGTAAGAAACTGTGTCTGGAAGACCAGGCATTGGTGTGTTTAACGTACTGGCGTGAATATCGAACTTATTTCCATATCGCCAGTGATTGGCAAGTGTCAGAAGCAACTGTTTGTCGTACTGTTCATTGGGTAGAAAATATTTTAGTCAATTCCGGGAGGTTTCGGTTAGGAGGAAAAAAGTCATTGTTGACACCATCACAAAAACCGAAAACAGTAGCAATGGATGTGACTGAAAGTCCCATAGAACGTCCTAAATATGGTCAGAAACGTTTTTTTAGTGGTAAACAAAAAAGACATACACTGAAGTCTCAATTTGTGATTGACCTGGAAACGTTACAAGTAATTTGTGTTGTCAATGATTCAGGCCGTAGACATGATTTCAAGCTGTTTATTCACAGTAAAGTTCGTTTTCATCCTGATACCGAAAGTCTAGAAGATAGCGGCTACCAAGGAATTGCTAAATTTCATGCCAATAGCCGTATACCAAGAAAGAAACCGAGAAAAGGTAAGTTGACCAAGGAAGATAAGCAGTTTAACCGTGATTTAGCACGCCGCCGAGTTGCTGTGGAACACGTCAACCGGAGATTAAAAATTTTTCGGATTTTCAGCCAGCGATACCGCAATCGCAGAAAACGCTTTGCATTGCGTTGCCACTTAATTGCTGGTGTTTATAACTATGATATTCAAAATGCTTGTTAACTTTTTGACAATTTGTTTAACCCTCAAATCTTGCGGGGCTACAAAAAGGCTAGGATGCAGATAGAATAAGCCTCATAGCCCTCTCCCCTTGCTGGTAGTACTTACGCTTATTAAGACTTAATCTCAATAATTCAGTAACTAACTCATAAGAATTTTCCATGAAATTAACCCAATTGTCGCCATAAAGACCAATATAAAAACTACTATGTCGTCGAACAATCCTTAAGGATTCTTTAATTCGTCCTACATATTTTTGAACACCCATGCGTTTAATTTTTTGACCAGATATAGTTGCAGCCGTATAAGCAAGTGAGATTAATAATATTAGGGAAATTAACCGTTCACCTGATACATTAGTATCTTCTAAATTATAACCACCGCTTTTAAAATCTCTAAACATCTCTTCAATATCAAAACGTTGTTTATAAGCTCTAATAACTGAATCTAAATCATCTAAGTTGGTAAGGATAAACCAGCCCTCCTCCGGCGCAACTCCCAAACGTTTACGCTTCCATTTAGCAGCAAGATTAAAGCTAATAAACCCAAGGGATTTTGTATATTTAATCCCTTGATAAAAGAAGGAAAGACCAGGCGCTAAACCTAAATCTCTTAATTGCAGCCAAATTTCCGGTTCTATTTCTATAAATGCATCTTTTTTTAAGCGTAAACAGAAATATATTTTCTGCTCTGTCAGCCAGTTAGCCAGCTTTATCGAGCAAAATTCACGGTCTCCTAACACTACAGTTTTATAATTATTAAAAAGCGGCAATGCTTTTTTGAATACCGCTTCTTGCTCATCAAAATTACTTGAACCTAATTTGTTTAATAGCTTAAAGTATATTGGAATAGACCTTTTATCCCAAACCACACTAATCATTAACAGATTAATACACCCCCAATTAGTTCGGTCAATTACTAAATAAATAACTTCATTCAAGGGAAAATATATCTCTAACCAGCTTTTAATAATTGGGAACCAAATTTCTTCAATATTTATGTAATTTAATGACAAAAATCTTTGGATTTTCTTTCTTCTACTTTCAAAAAATATAGGGATAGGTAAAGCAGTAGCCAGTGCTTCAATGCTAACAGTTTTAATAGATTGTAATAAATTTATTAGGATTTTTAGTAATAAATATTCTGCACGTCCCAATTCTCGCTTGAGGTTTGTCTCGTAGAATTCTGGTAACATTATCATTAAATAGAGCTTGTTGCGAATAAATGCTCTTTTTCTTTTACCACAAATTGCTACACTCTTTGCAATATAAGCATTCTAAACCATTTTGTCCCCCCGCAAGCCCTCAAATATACCACAAAACTTTTTTGCAAAAGGTCTAAAGAAAGCTGGTGGAGAATTCTTAATTATCTGTAGTAAATCTGATGCTAAATCTCTTGTTAGCTTTTGAATAGCAATCTCTAAATTTTCTTCTGGTGTACGACTTGTATCTAGCTCGACTTCACTACCATTAGATATAGATTGCTCTGATTGCTGATTATAATTTTGGAATTCTAGAAATTCAGGAAATTGCTTTAAAAATTTAGCATTAATCTCAACAGGATTAGTTTTAACAGCATCGAATCCCCTATCAGTTATACGAAAATAACCTCGCTTAGTTGATTCTATTAACCCAGCTTTCTTGAGATAAGTGCGTGCCCATCCTATACGATTATCAAAAGTCGGTTGGCGACCACTAGGCAGTAGTTCTTTGCGTTCTTCTTCGGTTAATCGGAAGTGAACCGCCAGAGCCTCAATTCCTTCCCGTAATGAATGTTCCTTTTGGTCAGTCGTAAACTTCAGCAACGGCAGCATTATAGCTTGGTACTGTTCGTCGTGGCGCACCAGTTCTGACTTTACGTTTAATCGAAATTAAAGTTGGTAAGGCTAATTATTCTTATATTACTTCTGTCCTTAATCCACAAGTTTTACCTCCTTATGTGGTGGCTGATTTATATCGCCGAAGATGGCGCATTGAGGCTTTTTACACGGTAAAACGTTTATTAGGATTATCTTATTTGTGGACAGTTTCTATTAATGCTGTCAAGTTACAGGTATGGGCTACTTGGTTATTTTATGCTGTTTTAATTGACTTAGCAGATGCTGTTGCTGATGAGTTATCTCTACCATTTGACCGCATTTCTTTAGAGAGGATCTTTCGTGGTTTGTATCATTTTAGTGTCGCTTACGACAAAGGGAAGGCGGATGACCCCATTAAATACTTTGCTGCTTTAGAAAATCAAGATTTAGGAACTGTCAAAGCCCTGCGAAAACCAGTCTCCAGGCTGGATTTATCCCCTTTTCCTGCTCCTTCTTGACAAATGTGCAATTACCTTAACCTCTCACGGATGGGTCAGCTCCATCGAGGTTAACGCGATAGAGGTTAGCAGTTGAGGAATGCAAAATGACCATATATTTTCACACGTTAGCTGCTTATGGACTTCCTGGAGTGCCAGGGCACTTAGGGAAGCTGGAGCTTTTGCTAAAAATTTGATCTTACTAAAGTTAGAGGTTTGGTTTTTGGAGAACTGGCATCATATACATAACTATACCTAATAATTAAAGACAACTTATGTCTGTTATGGAAGGATAATTATCCAAGCTAGAATGGGATACTCTTTCACTGTGCTCACAGAATTAAGTCATAGTAATGCAGCGTTTGAGATGATTTTGAAAAAATTAGGTAACAGAGATGATAAATGAAATTCAAAATCCCGAAATAGACAGATTCGATAGAGAAATTCCCTTCATCATCATCGACAACTTTAGACCATTAAATGTGGACGATAAAGAGGATAAAATTCCTAGCTACATTGCTATCAGTACGGCAACAAATAATGCTGAAGATAACTATGATCAATCAATTTTAAGAAATTTAAATCTTAATGTAAATTCTCATGAGGCAAGTGCTGAAAATTTAGTTAAGAAGACAGAATCTTCTCTTGAAGAGATTGCTAAAAGGCTATCGAAGCTTCAAACAAATGATCCTCAGATTGTCATTGCAGTACATGGATTTAATAATAATTTTGAGAGTGTACAAGCTTGGTATAAAGATATTCAAAATTATATTAATGCTGATCCTACTATTATTGAGGAAAGGGATGTTATTTTTATTGGCTATCGTTGGCCTTCAGAGAACTTTATAGATGATTTAAAACTTAGTATAGCTCATGCATTTGAAGCTTTACCTATTTTGCCAAGAAATATTTTTTTTGCTGGTCTATTAATTAGTTTACTGTTGTTAACTCTTTTGATCATTTTTTTTCAAAATTTTCTAATTTTTGCCTTCGGATTAACTATTATTATAACCTCACTCATCCTTGCACTAATTATATTGAGGTTGGTAGTCTACTTCCGAGATTCTTATCGAGCGGCTTATTTTGGAACTCCTGACTTAGTAGAGCTAGTCAGGCAACTTGATCGTGTTATCTCACAGCATAACCCAAATAATAGAGTAAAATTGAGTTTTCTAGGGCATAGTCTAGGCTGCTCAGTAATAACTAATGCCATTCGCATTCTCTCCGATGCCTTTGACCCTCAATCAATTGGTACTCTTAACACTTATCAAACTGGGAAACGACCAACCAATCAGATTGGGCGGATTTTCCAACTTGAAAGGCTTGTTTTTGTTGCTCCCGACATTCCTGTAGAGTCAGTTATTCCTCGACGTTCAAACTTTTTGCGTTCAGCAATCCGACGTGTTGCAGAGGCGCACGTATTTACTAATGAAGGAGATCTTGCACTGAGACTAGCGTCTACTGCCGCGAACTACTTTAGTTTTCCAGCCAAGACTCGCTTTAGCGGCTATCGTCTCGGTAATTTGACAGTGAAACACTTCAGAGACTTTACAGATAAGTTAGGTTCCTCTCCACAATATGGAATCATCAATAACCCGGATTTAAGAAACAACCTTCCATTCAAGCATCTTGAAATCCGCTCTTCAAACGCTGAACATAGAAACTTAGAAGAGAAGCCTTTCTATCCTTGGGTTGCCAATAATCCAAGACATGTAACTAACCGCTTTAGCTACTATGACTGCACTGACTATTTTGACAGGAGGAACGGAATAAATAGGCATACAGGTATTGTTAGCCTAGCAGTTCGTAAACCTTCTCTCAACTTGCTTGATTATGGCAAACTTTTCTTTGCTTACGTCCTAAATACCTTTAATTCTAAGGTTGGTGTGGATACTCATGGTGGTTATTTTCAAGGGAGATTTGGTAAAGACCTAATCTATCGTCTTGCTTTTGCCGGATTTACTAAACTATGCACATCACTACAACCACAAACCCTTGATCAAGAATGTAACAACAACAGAATTCAAGTTGTCCTAGGGCAAACGCATCTAAATATTGAAGGCGAATGATCAAGATGGAATTCCTCAAAGTTTTACCACATAAGACTTCCAAAAAAGGAAGCGTCGATTAAATAATAATAATCTTTTTTATGAGGTAGATTTGTGGCAGCCGACGGCCAATACGGCAATACGGTTCGGTTAAGTTCTAAGCGGTGTTAAGTACAGAGAAAGTGAGTGTTTGTAATTTAGCTGTTTGGGTTCTATGTATGGGTTTTTTGGTCGGAAATTTGGCCCTAGTCTTTTTGACAACACGAGGATTGCTTCGACCTTCAGGCTCTGGGATCTGCTCATCCAAAATTTCGCGCTTCAGCCAAGGGAAAAAAAGGGAAATTCGTCAATTTGGAGCCGTTGGAATTTAGGAACAGCCCGACGAACAATATTCAGCGTGCCAGTAAAACTCAATCGTAAAGGGGAGATGTGAGCAGATTCGGCAACTTGAAACATGAGGGAACGTATGGCCCAATGCTTGAGGGGAGACAAAATACCCTGAAATAGATATATGGCAAGTAGTGTAGCAATTTATGGTAAAAGAAAAAGAGTATTAATTTGCATTAAGCCCTATTAATGATAATGTTACCAGAATTCTACGAAACAAACCTCAAGCGAGAATTGGGACGTGCAGAATATTTATTACTAAAGATCCTGATAAATTTATTACAATCTATTAAAACTGTTAGCATTGAAGCATTGGCTACTGCTTTACCTATCCCCATATTTTTTGAAAGTAGGAGAAAGAAAGTCCAAAGATTTTTGTCTTTAAATTACATAAATATTGAAGAAATTTGGTTCCCAATTATTAAAAGCTGGTTAGAGATATATTTCCCCTTAAATGAAGTTATTTATTTAGTAATTGACCGGACTAATTGGGGGTATATTAATCTGTTAATGATTAGTGTAGTTTGGGATAAAAGGTCTATCCCAATATATTTTAAGCTATTAGACAAATTAGGTTCAAGCAATTTTGATGAACAAGAAGCAGTATTCAAAAAAGCATTGCCGCTTTTTAATAATTATAAAACTGTAGTGTTAGGAGACCGTGAATTTTGCTCGATAAGGCTGGCTAACTGGCTAACAGAGCAGAAAGTATATTTCTGTTTACGCTTAAAAAAAGATGCATTTATAGAAATAGAACCGGAAATTTGGCTGCAATTAAGAGATTTAGGTTTAGCGCCTGGTCTTTCCTTCTTTTACCAAGGCATTAAATATACAAAATCCCTTGGGTTTGTTAGCTTTAATCTTGCTGCTAAATGGAAGCGTAAACGTTTGGGAGTTGCGCCGGAGGAGGGCTGGTTTATCCTTACCAACTTAGATGATTTAGATTCAGCGATTATTGCTTATAAACAACGTTTTGATATTGAAGAGATGTTTAGAGATTTTAAGAGCGGTGGTTATAACTTGGAAGATACTAATGTATCAGGACAAAGACTAATTTCCCTAATATTATTAATCTCACTTGCCTATACAGCTGCAACTATATCTGGTCAAAAAATTAAACGCATGGGTGTTCAAAAATATGTTGGACGAATTAAAGAATCCTTAAGGATTGTTCGACGACATAGTAGTTTTTATATTGGTCTTTATGGCGACAATTGGATCAATTTCATGGAAAATTCTTATGAGTTAGTCACTGAATTATTGAGATTAAGTCCTAATAAGCGTAAGTACTACCAACAAGGAGAGAGGGCTATGAGGCTTATTCTATCTGCATCCTAGCCCTTTTTGTAGCCCCGCAAGGGCCCAATGACCAAGTAGCCAGCCATATATTTCCTGAACAACTTCACGGGGATTGAGAGAACGAATCAGAGTTTTACGCCCTAAAAGATGGACTTTAAGTTCATCAATAGTACTCTCAACTTCCCAACGCCGATGGTATTCTGTAGCTAGCAATAAAGCGGGAAAGCACTCAACGTCAGTCAAACTGTTAATTAAACGGTAAGTTTGCCCTTGGGCATCAGTATCAATGGTGTACTCAATTACCCGAACCAGAATTTTTGTGCCACCTTTTTTCTTAGATTTACCGTCCGGGGCAATCCAAGACAGATAAGAACCATCGGGCAAGACTTTCTCTACGGTAAATTTGACATTCTTTGGTATTCTTCCCAAATAATCACATTTTTGTTTTAGGGTTGCCTGTACCATTTTGTAAGAATGTAGCCCTCTATCCCACATCAACAACATTCCTTTTTCTACAGAGCGTAAGAGCTTTTTTGCCCTGACTCGTTCGCCAATGCGGTACGGACACATCAGTGCGTCAACGATTAAATGTGTTCCGGCTTCAATCAACAGTACCAAACGAACCTTGGGGAAAGCAGCTACCGTACCGTATTGCGTGTTGCTGGGTAGCCAAATACTCTTGCATTTGCCACTGTATCTGGAACATCAAATACTGTCCCGTCTAGTGCCATCAACCGCAGTCCCCCCAAAAAAGCCCCTGGGGTTTGGACTGTGGCGCAAGGATGCACTACCAAATGAAATAAGCGGCTCATCACTCTACACCCTACACGCTGTCTGGCTTCAGTTATTGACGACTTGCTAGGTACGCGCCAATATAGGCATTGTAAGAGTGATAGGATATCGAACATGGGCGAATTGTAGCTTTTGAGTTGTCGTTGTGGTAGACAATAACTCTACTACAGAGCGCCCTATATCTTCACCGTCTTCTTTTGGCTAAGGTATTGCTTGCCTTAAAGCAATTTGCATCCTCAAGCAATCCACAAGAGAAGAAGCAGGCTGTCAGCGCTTTATCAGGCATTGCCATCTCAGGGGTAGAGCAAACTAAAGCTAGTGCCTTAGGTGCTTTAGGATCAATATTCGACGATTTCAAGTCTGCCGTAGTGAGAATCAGGAGCGTGTCGAATTCAGGGCAGACTGTGGTCGCCTCAGGAATTATTGTAACCAAAGAAGGTCATATACTAACAGCTGGGTACGTTGTTTCAGATGTTGGTAATGGTGACAAATATACATACTCGGTGGAGATGTGGGATGGCAGCACCAAAACAGCAATACTTCAAGATTTTAATTCTACTGACAATCTAGCAATACTGAAGATTGAAAGTGGCAACTATAGAAGTATTAATCTTGCTGCTAACATTCCGCCGAGCAACACAAGAGTTGTTACAATTGGCGCTATTTCAGGAGGACCCATTCAACCTGCTGTCGGAACTATAAGGGCTGTATCCGAGCAGTTTCTTGAAATTGAGTTTGACACTCCTGGAGGAATGGCTGGCATCGCCGGGGGACCCGTCCTCAATGCTTCTGGGGAAGTTGTTGGAATCTCATATTATTTCAAGCCACCTTTGAGGCAAAGTATACGAAGCGACATCGCTAAGAAATACTTACAATCTAAAGGTATAAGCGTATAGCAACATAACGCTATCCCTAATGCCCGACATCATCCGCGCCCCCCATTCAACTTGGATGATAACCCTGATTCCGCACCAAAAACTGTCACAAAAGAAATGACAGGGAATTTGGGAGTTAGTTTTTGATAAAAAACCAAAGTCATGAGGGATGGAAAGTTAAAAATTAAGCTGGAGTTGGAAAAAAATGGATGGTTATAAAAAAATACTGCATGAAAAAGTAGAGTTACTGAAAATAGAGTGAGTAACTCAAAAAAGTTGATAAAAGCAAAGCTTGAGTGAAATGACAATCAAACTAATAAATAGTAGCGACGACAAGCATTAGGGAAGAATTGTAATATCCCTAATCTTTCATCAGAGAGGTTTGATATTTGTGAAACACCATTAACAATTAATAAATGGATACCTTGGAAACATTGAAGTATCCATCTGAGAGTGGGGCGGGGTGTTAGTTTACCTAATTGATTTTTGATTTTTTGATTTTGAGCCAATAAAGTTTTACGTAATTGTCGTTGCCCTAAAGTATAAACTAACAAACATAAACCCATAATCATGGATAATGCTTCAATGCGCTCCGGTGATTTGAGAAATATGCTGTCTGTCAAGAATAAAGGGTCTTTGAGAAACGCAAATCCTCTTTCACATGATTGTTGAGCTTTATATTCTTTAATCATGTCTGAGTGGCTCAGTTGGAATTCATGAATAACATTAGTTGCTAAAATAAATTTTCCCGAAGCGCGATTTTCTTTTTCGATTGCCTCTTTATCCTGTTCTAGCTGCGCTGAAATCTGATAGCAATATTTCCAATCAGTCTGAGAGTTATTTTTGCTTTTACCCTCTGGCTTTAACTGTTTTTTAAATATTTTAATTTCAGTCAAACGATGATATTTTAATTGCTCTGATAGATGTAATGCCGCTTTTTTGGCATCTCGATGACAAGCAAATTCTTCAGTTTTAAATCTGGTCTATGATCTCTTGAATAACCATAGGTTATATTTATTGGTTGTGGTGCTAACTCTAGGAGCTTATCTTCATTCTCTGTGGGAGCATTTTTTTCAAATGCTACTTCGGGTAAGCCAGTTTTATATTCTCCGTGTAGGTGCAATGAAGAAGAATCTAAGTGTAGCAATGATAAATCCACTCCATATTTTTTTACTGCTGCTAATGCTATCAAAGTGAATATTCCACTTAATCCTTTTAAATATAATTGGTCTAATACTCTTTCTAGTCTGTCGTCATTTAAATGTTCTGGTAATACTCCTTCTCCTATCAAGTGTTCACAGGCATAGCTATCCATATATTTAGGAAACATATATAATGTTCCAGATACAAACCCTAACCCGTTTAGTATCATTGCTTTGACCGCCTGACCCGCGCTTACTTTGGACTGCGGGTGCTGTCCAAGTATTTTATTTATTTGGTCTACCAACCCTATTTCATCAATAATTCCTGCTATTATCCCCAGGTGATTTAGATTTTTTACTTCAATGCTCAAGGGCGAATTCATTTTCACACTATCTCCCATCAACTATTTTTAGCTTTTCATGATGGAAGCTTATAGAGTGCTAATTTTATTTATTTTTTGACTTTTAACCTAATTCTGGCTATTAACTTTAATTCTGTGGTTTTATTGTCTCAATTTTTACCAGTGTTCTTAATTTTCTTACTGCTTTCTCTGTGTGCCAGTTTTGGGTGCGGAATGTAGGTTGTATTACTATGTCACTTCAAGCATAATGTGGTTCTTGTCAGCTTTTGATACTGGTGGCGAAATATTGCTTAATCTAGCGACTGAGCCATAAGCTTTGCAAATTGCAAAGTTCGCGTGGTCGCTTGTGGGACACCGGACAGCCAGTGAAAGATGCGCTTGAAGTTAATTGCCGTTGCTATCATCAAATGTTGCAGATGAGTTTTCGCTAATCCAATGTATCGAGCATGGCGGAGTCCATGAGCGCGAATGCTTTCAGAGAGAGTTGCTTCAATTCCAGCCCGTCGAGCATAGTCTGCTTTATAGTCGTCGGTCGTTGCTTGTTTTCGTGCGGCTTGCAATGCTTTGTACTGTGCTTCTGGACGAAGTGTAACCAACCGTCGCTTTTCTTTGGTGCGAGTACATAGATGCAGGCTGGGACAAGTGGCGCAGTCAGCTCGTGCAAACTTAATTTTAATTACCTCATTGTCTCGACCATCAATTGCAGGTGTCCAAGATGTACTCGTCTTACCTTCGGGGCAAATGGCAACCTGTTGAAGCCAATCGACTTTGAAATCGCTCGCTGCAAATCCTTTACCTGCTCTGGATTGCCAGCGTAGGTCTCTTGCGGGTCGGTCCCAGCAATTGGATCTGATGCTGTTGTTGAGCAGTTACCAACAATTCGGCATCTAGATATCCCGTATCAACGATATGCTTACTGGGAAGCAAATCCTTCTTAGCAAGTGAAGTATGGATTGCTTCAGTCACATCACCATCGGCGATGGGTGCTGCCGTCGTTTCAACATTTGTAATCAGATGTAACGAATTGGGTTCGCAAGTCTCACTCAAATGAACTTTGTATCCTACCCATGATGTTGTATTCTTTTTTGAATAATGAGCATCTAAATCATAGGGTGAACTAATCATTAATGTAGCTGGCGGTATTCCTTGCTCTGTTCGCCAATAAATCTCGTTATTACATACATAGTATTGCTGTACCCATACTCGTCGTAGTGTTTCGACTGCTGGAACCTGTCGTAACCATTCTGGACTATGACCATCAAAGATGGCATCGAGCAGTTGTTTTCCATCTTCGCCATACACATGGGCTTGTTCCTCTCGCGCTGCTTTTGAAGTCGGTAGATGATAATCTTCCATGCGCTCGCTATAACGTTCTATCCATTCTGGCTGGCTTTGAGCTTGCAACCAAGTAGGTGCAACAACGGCCAGCACATTCAATGCAGCCCGCAGAGTTTCTCCAGCACACTCCAGTCGTGTCACTGCCCGAATAGTTGCGACAACATGAGTGGAGTCTGTCCGTTGGCGACCTCTTGCTTGCAGCCAGCCTTGTTGTTGACACCAGCTAAGGAGTTGAGCAAACACTATATTTTCAGCTTGTTGAGCGATCAAGCGAGTGCGAAATTCGCTCAAAACAGTATGGTCAAACCCCTTATCTGTTAGTTCTAAACACAGGAGGTACTTCCAATTCCCTTCGGCTTCGGACAGCATCAGCGGCTTGACGATCTGTGAGTCCTTCAATGTACTGCAATATTGTCACCAGAGCTAATCGCATCGGTGATACTCCAGGTTGTCCCTGGTGAGAAAACAATGTACTAAAATCTTGGTCACTCACAAAGGAGTCAAGGCGATCTGCCATCGTGATGCAGAGATTACCCTTTGGAAAAATGGCTTTGGCAACTTTAGCAGTTTCTGCTGGTACAGTATAGCCCGGTTGTGGATTCAGTGACATCGAACGATACCTCTTGCGATCGCTTTTTAGATCCTAAATAACTCTTGATGGCAGCAACTTATTTGTTAAGCAATATTTCGCCAGCAGTATCAAAAGTTGCCAAGAACCATTTTATCCTTACAGTGACAGGTGCTGACTTTTCACGGGATGTGGAAAGTCAGAAGCGTAGCCATGCCGTCAGGCTTATTGCCTAGCTCACAGGTCGCAAAATTTTTATCCCACCAGTCCAGCATTGTTTGTCACCTTTAACACCCAATTTCGATTACTGCACCGTATATGCTGTGCTTTTTCCTAAATCCTTTGTAGACAAGCTTTTCGAGACTTAACGGGAAAAGTCAGAACTTCAGAAAATCGCGTTGCTCCCCTGCGCTAATTGCACTCAGGCTAAATTTCAGATGCTAGAAGGCAAGCTGCCATCTGTCAGTTTTTGATAAAGTTAGAAGTTACGATATTTTTCAGGAAACTAATGCTGGGAGTAAAAAAGTATTCGCCGCCCTTCATGTTTACCCACAGCTTAAAGTTGTATTCTTTAGTTTCGGATTCGCCCCACTTTTTTGGCCATTTTTGAGTTCCCTCTGGTTGGCCAATAAGTGGATCTGATCCGACGTTTACTTGAACAAAGTTATTAGCATTTGCCCATCTGGATTGTAGAAAATTAAACTGATTTTCAATACTAGATTGAAAGCAGAGAAATAGCAATCCTGAGCCGGCTTCGGGTTCTTTTGTGGGATCATTATTCCCATAACTGACTGACCGACGGGCAATGCGATGTTTTTTCTCCACCTCTAAAGATTGGGTAAAATCGGGTGAAGACTCCACTCTGCCTGTATCTCCGCGGGGATTCATTTTGCGAATGTGGGAGTGAAATGGGCACTTAGTCGCTACTCTATCAGTGTCATAATTGAAGTTGTTGGTTGGGGTGACTGCGTAAGTCGGTATATCTGATAAAGTCAGTGGGGTTCCGTCGTAGAAGCGACCTACGATCATTGCCCCTGCTAAGTCATCTTTGACGTTTAGCACCTGAGCTAGTTGTCGCTGATCCTCACGAAATGCTTTGACATTTTGTTCGAGTTTTCGGTAAAGCAAATAACTGCCGTAGCTATCCTCAGTTTGCCCATTAGGGTCTTTGACTAAAATGATATCTAGAGAAGCTCTCGGATTCCATGTGTTGAAGTCACAGTTATTTGTCCGGGCGCTGATAACATCTCGTTTCAAAAATAGAGGCTGACTAATATTATCAACAAAGCCAAAATGTTCAATAATTTGTCCTGCTTTATTTCTGAGGATGAAGCCGTCTTCTCTGTGAACAATATCAGTTACTTGGCGCAGTAGTTGCATTATTCTATTGACCGCTTGCAATAAGTTTATAATGTCGTCATCTGCCATCAGCACTAAGGCGTGAATTTGGCTTTGAAATCTGTTTTCCCACTCGGTAACTAGTGGATCGTTTAAAGAACTTCTGACATCATCGTTTTTCATTCCAAGGCGGAATGGCTGATCTGACGGAATTTGAAACGGCTCAAATCCTAAATATTCATAACCCTTACAGGATAAAAAGAAATTAGCAAACAAACCACCTGAAACTCCTTCTTGTCGATAGCGTACTGCCTGATCAGACTGTTGTTTGGCGGATTTTAAATAGTCTTGGGCAAAGGTTTGAATCCACTGCTTGACTGCATCAGTTCTATCTGGTTTGAATTTTAAAAACAGATGCACGCTATAGTCCCGTCCATGGCCCTTAAGAATGTCACCTTGTAAATCTTCGAGTAAAGCCTGGTATTTGCCGGGATTTTCTGGGTCAATTCCATCTTCTGGTATGGTTTTCAAGTCTTCTGCTGTAAGAGCCATTAATTTACTCCTGTTCTAAGGTTAGGATTGAACCGTTGCCGCATCAAATAAAGACAAAAGTAAATCTGCTAAAGCAGCTTTGCGCTTTGTTTGTTGGTTTCGCTAACAGCATCTCAAATCTTTGATTTAGATGGGGTTAGCTGGGTGCCTAAGCCAGGAAGTCACCCTCCTGACTTAGGCACCCAGTTAGCAAGACATTTTATTCAACGCCCTACAATGTCTGAAGCCAAAGGTTTCAAACGCAAAATATAATAGGGCGGCACAGAAACATCTTTCCCTGCATTAAGGGGAGCAGAACGGTGTAATTGATTGCAATCTAAATATAGATAACCATCTGAACCAAAGCTAAACGAATCTGTCCAAGACAACTTCTCGTCAGTGATTAGCATTTGGTAGGAGCGATCTGGTGTAATTACCCCAATCCCGTTATTGGCTAAGTCTCCCAGGTAGATATTGTTGTCTTGGTCAATGGAAATGCCGTCACAAATTGGCTTTTCGCTGTATCGTTCAATTTTGCTGCCCAGTTCAGCTTCACTCAAATTAGCATTACTAAGGTCTGCACTGCGTATACGGTAAATACTGGTGCTGTGCATAGCGCCGAAGTAGACCCATTCATTTTCTGCATCTAAGGCGATGGGATTGGCACCCAAGTGGGGTCGAATTACAGTCTCATCAGGCTGCTTAATCCGCACCGGTACGCCGTCAATGACTAAATCAATGTCCTCTGGCACTACGCTTTGGTGTCCTTGTAAAATGCGAGAGGCCAATCCTGTGTTCAAATCAACCCTGATCAGAGCCGCCTTGTTTCCCTCAGTCGGATCAGAAATATAGACAACATTACGGGTCAAATCCACTGCCAAATCATTAACAAAGGAACTATCTAGCGTCACAGGCGGTGGTAAGTAAATTACCCGTGCCAATTGATTACTGTTGGTGTCCCATGCCACCAGTTTGGGGATTGACTCACCTCGATTGCCGTTGTCTAGCATCCAGACAGTCCCTTTGTCATCCGACTTGATGCCTAGCACAGTATCGAGGGTAATGATTCCCTCCCCAGACTGATTAGGAAACGGTACTATACCGTCTTGGGTAAGTTCCGCTACTGGAATTTCAGGGGTATAAAACTGGTGGAGGCTAAGAATGACCCGACCTTCTGGTGTCAGGGTGATGTTGCCAGGAGGGATGGACAATTTTGCCACAACCTCTAAGCGATTAGATAAATTTTCCATAATATTATCGATTTCACAAACAGTTGAGCAAATCCCAAAATCGGTAGTGATAAATGCGATTAAGAATTCAGCACTCAAAACTCAACTAGGCTGTTCGTTGTTTTCACTAAAAATCACTACATCTACACCACTACCCTATTTTTTTAAGCTCCAAGCTTGACAAGCTTGGCATAGGAAGGCTTGCCTAATTCATTGAGGTAAAACATCATGTAGTAGCCTGGTGGGTAAAGATTCGCGTTTTTTGGAGCTTTAAATTTGATGGAAGACTCATCCCCTAAAGCAACATTTTCTAAGGGCAAATCTGCCAGTCGTTGTCCATAATCGAAAGAATGAGTGACTGAACCCAGCTTAATCAAGACAACAGAACCTTCGTTAGTTGCATTCTTCACGAATATTGTTCCAAATTGACCGTATCCAATCTTTTCAGGAGCTTTTACAATTTCAGGGCGAGAACCAGGTTTGAATAAATAGGGCGGACTGAAAATCTCCGCTTGCCAAATTTCAGAGGGAACGAAGGGTTCAGGATCGCCCTCAGCAAAATAACTTTGAGGAGATTTGTAATACTCTTGAAGATCAAACTCTTTAGCCTGACCTGATTTGTCCTTCAGCTTGGCTAATTTATAATATTGCTTGGGATCTCGCAGAATATCAACATGAACTGTTCCATCTTCTTCTCGTGCTGTCCGGTTGGCATTGCCACCAATAATTAAAACACGAGCATCCGGTAACAGCAGCGCCCCATTATGATAGAGCCTGGGTAGTTTAGCGGGATTCATGGACTTGGTTTTATAGCCTCCAGGGGCATCTTGATCGGCAGTCATCAGCAGAGGCTCATAGACAGGCCTATATTCTGGATATTCACCGCCATTGATAATCAAAACTTCTTTGTTGGGCAGAATCACTGCTTGAACATTAGCCCGTGGCTTGTTGAGGAAATTCTTGATAGTTTCCCATTTGCCGTTCTTTTCTCCACTCTTTTCAGAAGACACCCAACGCTGTAGGCTAGAGACAACGCTAGCCCCTGAAATATTTTCTCTACCCCCTCGTCCAAAGTTGATGTCGTTAGTACCAATAAGACCGCCTATCAGCAAGACATCTTTAGAGTTAGGATCGGCCAGAGCAGTTCCGTAAGCTTTAGAAGTCTCCCCCCTTTCAGGCCCAACCTCAAAACTGACAGAAAATTTACCCTGTGCGTTCTCATGGATAGACATTAAATAGCTTTTTTTGCTGGCGTGCAGTACTAAAACGTTGCCAATACCAGCCTCATCCCCAGTAATCAAAAGTCTGCCATCAACAGTTGGAAAGACCCTAGGGTATAGGTCTATGCTATCGTAGGCATCAACATTTTGGAGTTTGGTGTTGAAAGGACTGTTCTTGATCCCTGTGAGGTCGATGTAGTGAAATTTTTGTGTTTTGGGGTCGTAGATTTCCAAGCTCGGATTAATCTGGTTGGGAGCTTCTAATTTTAGACCCGAAAAAATGACTATTTTTCCATCGGCTAGTGGAATTAAACTAGGATACCAACGTCCATCTTTGAGTTGGCCTGAAGTAGACCACTCGCCTGTTTGCCAGTTATAAAGGTTGACTTGCTTGGAGCCTGTAAATGCTCCTCCGGGGTAATAGCGTCCAGTCCCACCAACAAAAAGGACGTTACCATCGGCTAGTTGCAAATGACCGGAGCAAAATAAATCGTTGCTCTCTCCATATTGGAGTGCTCGTGGGGAAGCAATGCGCTCAAATTTCTCAGTTTTAGGATCGAAAAGGGAGGTATTGTTAACGACGTTATAGTCCGTAACTTTGACTCCCTCTATAAAGCTAATTTTCCCATTGTCATTAACTAAGGTGGAGCGAAAGCTACTACCGTTGAGGCTCAACACCTTTCCATTGGGAAGAAGTATGGTATGGATAGACTGCATCAGGTTTTCTTTAGAAGCCATAGGGATGGTTTCCCATGCTCCCATTTCTTCTTTTGTCCCAATTATTGGGCTGGCGATCGCCTGCTTCCAGCCACAGAGAGTAATAGCTAAAGTCAGGATAAAAGCCAGAAAAACTGAGACAGTTGCAATGCATTTTGATTTGTTAATTCTCATCTGCTTGTACTATTTACAGACGATTTTATTCAATTCTCTTCGAGTAGCCTCAATGGCCTTTTCGGCAATATCGTAAGCACTTAGGTAATGATTATTTTCAGGATCTTCCCCAGGAATCCAGAACTTACGTCGAGTCAGACGAAGTGAGTTGATAAAAGCAGGAATGGCATTGAAAATCTCTACCGCTATCGGGCCATGATAGACCTGTAGAATTGGTTCTAAAAAGGATTGCCAAGGAAGCCAACTCGTATGAACAGCCCCTCGATCTGGAGGAGAGACTTGGATGTAATGAAGTCGTCCTTGTTTAGCCAGGTTTTTCACTTGTGTTTGAAATATCTCCGGACCCTCTCCATCAAGAGTTTCATGGGCGCTATCGATAACCACCCCAACTTGTTTACTGGAAACTCCATCCAGAAATTCCATCAATTGTGACAATTTGTTTGGGCCAGAGGTTTCCCAGTGAGTTATCGGTTCAATAGCTAATTTGACCTTCTTGGACTCTGCATATTCACCTAACTCATTCAGGATAGGTTGGGCGTTAGCATAGCGGACTGCAAGATGTTCTTGGAGGCGATCGCTCCAGATAGGCTCGTTAAAGTCTGTAACAGGAAAAACACCGTAAGGGATAACAATCGGACCCATCATAATTTCACCCCTGAGAGCGGCGGTGATATCAACCCGTGACTTAAGATACTTTAAAGCTTCTTGCCGTTGTTCAAGATATGGAGAACTCGGATCAAATGTTCGAGTCGCCCCGACATTGGTGGTAATTTTTACCTCTTGTAATCCTGCTTTGTCTATATCACGTCGGAGGTTCGTATAATCATCAAGGTCTTTGGCGTAATTTTGAGTTTCTTCTGGTGTGATCGGAAACTCAAAGCCAGTGTAGCCAAAATTTTTTAGCTCTTTAATGTGCTTGATGATAATTTTACGATAGTCTAAGTCATTAGGTCTCAGATTAGTAGTGAACATGAAAAAGCTTAAGTAGATATCACGCGAAATTGACTGATTACTCATGTTATGATTTTTTCCTATTATTTATATTTAATCAATTAAATAATCAGGGCAAAAGTCAGACAAGAATCGGTTATTTAACTTTTCCTGTGAGAAATTCGGGTAAAAGGAGAGGATTGGCAATCAGAGGCTTTGGGTCGAAGCAGGGCCAAATCAGAGCAATGCCTTCTTCATCAAACCGAAAATAATCGAGAAGGGTCAGTACATCCCCTTTATTTGTCGTAAATTCAAACAGGCTACAAGCCATAGGATAATCGATAATATGTTCGATAATATTTACAGATTCAACGCGAGTTGAAACATCGCTAAGAAACCCAATGATTATGTCGTTTCCTACAATAGGTTCTTCACGAAGGGGACTAATAAAATTTAGCTGAGACGAAAACTGTACTTGAGAAAAATCTCCGGAATTGAAAGCACATAAATATTCATCAATAATTTCAATAATCTCTGCTTTGTTCATATTAAATTATTCCAAATTACAGCTTTACACGGGCTTGGAATTCCAAATCTGGCGATCAATCTTCCAGATGCCTTGCTCTTTTTTCATTAACCATAACGCCCGAAAATTGGCCTGTCTAGGTGTCGTGCCATCTTTTGGGCGAATCGTAGCCTGAGACATCCCAATCACATAACCGAAATCGCCAATGACTTTGATTTCTTCAGCCGTGAAAATGGGATCGATATCTTGCTGTGCGATCTGAGCCGCAAATCCTTCAACGATGTCAGCAGTCCCGCGCCGATCAGGGACTCCTGGTGGCATCCAGAGCGCATTTTCTGTGTACATACTTGCATAACCCTGTAGATTACCTGACCTAACATTCGCTGCGTAGACTTCTTCAAAGACCTTTCTGATCTCGTCTTGATCGCTAGATTTCATCTCTAAACTCTGATTTAGCAAATGTATATTTTCACGACTTAGACTACTGGCGATCGCTTATAGTCCTTATCCAATGACAGAAAAATCGAAGTTTAATTAGGGAGTAGAGAATCGGGAATCAGGAAAATGCTCAAAACTTTGACTTTTACTTACTCCCTCTCTTCGCCAAAAGCTGAGTGCATAAGTCCTAGCTGAAAGAGGCTACAAACCAGTCACTTGGCGTAGATAAGTACGAACCATGAGCGCATATACAAAGGATTAGCTTTTTTAGGGTTTCGCTATCTATCACAAAGTATCAGTTCGGGTGATGCTGCCGTTGGCTGGTGTTGTGAAGTTACGTTTAGTTCCCTCTTGGATAGAGTTACCGCTGCTATTACGTTTGACAAACTTATATTCAAAGGACGTTGAAACTGGCAGTGAAACGGTTGCAGTCCAGGTTGAATTCGCAGTGGGTAATAACTTGATACCCGAAGTTTGCACCCCATTACCTAGCAGTGGATTGTTCCCGACGAGATAAACATTCTCTCCCCGGTTGCTTGTGGCATTAACCTTAAAAGTGACAGTTGTTTGTGGTTTATTACAAGAATAACGCTGGCAAACTACTGCTGGTGCATCACTTCGCCCCTGATTCATCGCTGCGACTAAATTAATGTACTCACCCATTGCCCAGCTTAGGGGCTGCATTGAGCGGGTTGCAGTTCCTGGTATATAGGGATTGGGGGTTATTGTTTGCCAGTCGGTGATTGAGGCCGTATTGTTCCAGATCTGCTCTGGGATAAATCCAGCTTGAGAGGAGAACGCCTTCAGGAACTGCAAATAGGGTCGCCCACTCGAACCATTGCCAGTCTTCACAATTTCGTAAATCCCTCGTTCAGCAGTAAAAATTGGCCACAAACGACCTCGGCCAGTTCCGTTGTAGCTAAGACCATCATTATGCTCACCGTACCCATCGTAATTGTAACGGAACCAGGCATCCCCCTTATTTGCAATCGTTTGTTTTAAAATCGCGTCGTACTCTGGAATGGTTTCCAAGATCGTCCAATCATTCGGACTCATCACTCCCATACGAACCAGTTCCAAGAAACCCCCATCAATGATATACCGCTCACCATGCCGACCCGCTCCATTACCGAATTCCAATGTCACGTCATCATTGGGATCTTGATTAGCAGTAATGCGAATGTAGTATTTGCGGTTGCCATGAAAGCCTGTGGTTGTGAAAGTCCAATTGGCAATATTGTTACGCCACTCGTCTGCTTTTTGCAGGTAGTAGTTCGCAGCACCCGTATCCCCCGCTTTGTTTGCCAGGTCAGCAGCACATACCAGCCCAGCAATCTCGGCGGCGATCGTCGAAGGCGAATAACCTGCCATTTCTTCCCAGCGTTCTTGGTCTGTTCTTGGTCCATTTTTAGCCAAAAATTCAGCTGCAAGCTTGATTTTTGGCCACAGGTCGATGCGATTCAGCTTCCATGCCAGGATGATCGGCATGGCAGTCTCATCCATCTGGGTGGCATTCCAAAAGGGTTGACCATTTACCCAGCTATTCTGTGGGAAACGACCAGGACGCGAGAAGGGGTTCTCGCTTGTCGTTGTTTGCATTTGCACGTTGAATAAATATTCAACCGCTCTATTTGCAGAAGCTGTATCACCTGCCGCCATCAAGGCGCTGGCGAATTTGAATAGATCACGTGCCCAGATTAAGTGGTAGCCGCCTCTATTGCTATCTCCATTGGTGTCACCCCAAGGTGTGCCAGAACCAGCAATCATGGCTCCATTACTTTTGTCTTGGATGCTCTTTAGGGTCATGGCTGCGAGATAGTACTGATCATCAGCCAATCCGTTTTGATTTTTGAGATTGTTTGTGTAAGCAATCCATTCGTTGGTGTACGTGTTTTCTAAAGTAGCAAGATCGCTATTGAGGGTACCGTTGGCAGCACTCCCTGCTTCGGCTTCATTGCGACCAAAAGCCAGTACAACATCGAAAGAAATAGTGCTGGCGTTGCTGTTACCAAAATCAACCCAGCCCATTTGAGCAACATTACCACCATAAGCTCCGGTATAGTGCCAGTCCATATTCCTGTCACCTTGCCCACCAAATAGATCCGTGAAGCCATCGTTTTGACCGACAAACCCATTCGAGACCATTGTGTTACCGTTGACCACTTTCCACGGGCGAGAAATGCCGATCGCGGATGAGGTAGAATTAGGTTCAGAGGCGATTAAAAGGGTGCGACCATCAGCAACAAGTGTACGAGAGTTATCGGCCCCTCGTTGGTTGTCGCTTCCACCTCCTGAGTTGTTGATTGCTGGATTATTCAAAAGATAGAGGTTGTAGTCTTTAACCGTCTTACCTGGCTCAAGCGTCTGAAACGTTACACGCTGAATCACAGTATTGCGACTAGGATCGGTAAAAATCTTTTTGGTAATTTTCCATCTGTCATCACCATCTTTTGTCACCACTTGCCAGATGAGCGATCGCGGATTGATTAAGGTAATATCATGCTTTAGTTGCTTGCGTTCTTCGTCTCCCCAAGTTTTGCTAGCATCGGTTATCAGAAATTGCAAATCCACATTCTGCACAGTGTCAAGGGTTGGATAGAAAACTTCAGTCAAAACACCCTCTGCACCCGTGAAATAGACTCTGGAGGTATTGCTGGCAGAAGTGCCAATAAAATCTTTGGCACTAAGTGCCCAGACGGAAGGAGCGCCAGGTTTACCAGGAGCATCAAGAGCAAATGCCAGACCGACAACTTTCAGTCCAGACACAATGCCAAAGGAGAGAATAGCGGTAGATGTAAAAACCTTCCAAAAATTGGCTTGCTTCACAGATTACCCCCTCAAAATTTTTCAAACAATCGTTAAATAAATTACAAACCAGTAACTTCTCGTAAGTAAGCGCGAGCCATTTTGGCATATTTCAAAGGATTAGCCTTCACAGGGTCTTGCTCAGCCTCAACAACAAGCCATCCTTCATACTTGTGCTTGGAGAGTTCTTCTAAAATCGGTTTAAAGTTAATTGCGCCTTCTTTGTCACCCGGAACGGTAAAAACACCAGCCAAAATTGAATCTAAAAAGCTGCGTCCTAGCTTAATTGATTCCTCCAAAACGAACTTGCGAACATTTTTTAAATGGACATGCTTAATGCGAGAAGAGTAAGTCTTAGTAACCTCCAGTGGATCTTCTTGTGCATAGTACAAATGACCAGTATCAAGCAGTAGATTCACATATTGCGGATCGGTGTAAGCCATCAGCCGATCAATCTCGCTTCGCTGTTGGACACCAGTACCGACATGGGGGTGATAACACAATTTCATTCCGTTATCAACAGCCAACAGACCAAGCTTATTAAGACCTTTAACCAACACATCCCACTGAGTATCAGTAAATTCAGGTTTGTTGGGTAAAACATTAACTGGTTGTTGATGAACAGCATGACCTAGTTCTGCAACAACAACGCTAGTACCTCCCATTTCCTTAATAAAATTCATTTGTTTGATAAAATTATCAATTGTTTGTTGCTCCATCTTATTGACTGTGAAATATGTACTTGTCCACGGTTCAGAAATTCTCAAACCACGCATTTCTAGCTCTGTTTTCAGAACTTCAGTATCAGTTGGATATTTATGCCCAACACTCGAACCTTGAAACCCAGCTAGTGCTATTTCGCTAATTGTTTGCTGGAAAGGAATATCATTTCCTAGCAGTGGCATATCATCATTAGTCCAACCTGTTGGAGTGATTCCTATATATACATTGTCTTGATCAAAAATAGGCATTTTTTCTTCCTTATTTTTCTCTAAGCAGTATTGTCAAATTAACTTGGTTTTGAAAGTGAAAGCAGGATTGGTGGTACTAAGTACAGCCCACCAGAAATAAAGTACGGAATTCACTTTTTGAATCAACTGTGTTTAGGTCTATCACTATTTTGACTTTCGACCCCTTTTTACGGTGGCGTGTACTAAATTTATAGACACAAAAAATTAAACAAATACAGCCCACCTGTGAGTAAAAGCCATATATGCAATGATTTAAGTCTTTTAGTTATGCCAACAATTTTTCCAGGTTAACGCTCTATTTGTTCTTGCATCTCTTTGGTTATTATCTACTTCCAATCCTATATCCTATTGCAAAATTGTTGTCAATACAGAGACTATATCTTTGCTAACGAAACTGAGAGATAATATGATTGGCTGATTGAATCGCTATAGCAATGCTTGTTAAGGTTGGATTACTTGCATTCGCCACTGGATGTAGCGCGTTACCACCTAAATACAGATTGTCATAACCCCAAACTTTTGAATTTTCATTGACAACACTATCCTCTGGATTAGTTCCCATACGGGTGTTTCCGTGAATGTGCAAGGTTAACCCAGGGGTCATAAATTGTGGTAGTGAAGGGGGTAAGAATCCACCTAATGCTCCCGCCGCTCGCAGCATGTCTTCCATCATTGTATGCTGCTGATTTCGTTCCTTTATATTGTTATAGGAAAAGTGGAAAGTAGGCTGAGGCATTCCAAAAGTATCATTGTAGTCTTTTTCAAATTTAACGGAATTTTCCTTGGTCTGTTCGACGATGCCAAACCAACGTAAATCTACAATTACACGACTATCAACATTGGGAGGCAAGTCCCCATATTGAAAAGCATCACGATGAATCTGGCAGTGCCAAGGACGATTTTCTGATACAGGAATCCAAACTTGGGGTTCTGCACCTAATGGCGCTTTCATGGGAATGGGTATGGGATCTTCTGGATGGTCTTTTTTATAATTTTCAACTTCGTTTTTGGCTTTTGAATCTAAATATGGGCTATCGGTTAGATTGTCCATGATCTCTTGTTTCAGTACAATTTGACAGAACGCCATTGGCTGTTCTGACAGATAACATCCCATTGGCTCTGGACGGATACCAGAGTTAAATAAAATTTGTTGAGTCAGTACAGTACCGCCACATATGATATAAACTTTGGCGCGAATTATCAGGGTTTTCCATTCTTTTGAATTCTGTACAATTGCACCTTGAATCGTTTTTCCACTAGGGTCAAGAACTAACTCCTTACAGCGGTGTTCTTCTAGGATTTGGAACTTATCAGCGTATTGGTCAGGATTATCTAGTAGTGGCAGTAGTGGCTTTAGTACTGTATCAGCTGCACTCCAAGTGACAAATTCAGGGTTGTCCTGGCGACGCTCACAGGCTAAAGGCAGATTTTGCACATGGTATGGAGAAGAAAGCTCTTGAAATTCTTCCTGTAAGATACCGAGTACTATTTGGTGGCGAATGGATTTTTCAAAGGGATGTGTATTGCAATTTTTGCGTGGATGGACATTCAAAAATTCCTCAGCTTCGTCATATAGAGCATCCCAGTTCTTAATAAATTTCCAACGCTCAATTTCTGGATGCTGTCGCGGAGTGGCGCAAGTCCAGTGAGTTGCCATACCCCCTACAGCATAGGTAGCGGCCGCAGCAGAGAGGTTAAATTGTGGATCTTGGTGTGGATTCTGACCGTTGCGAATAAATCCTTTCTCAGGTTGAAACCCGCCTGGGTCGAGAGTTAGGTTAGGTCGTGTATCTACAGGTATGGATAGGGTATTCAGGTGTCCTCTAATGACAGAGGCAAACAAATCCACATTGCGCTGGTATAAAAATGCATTTTTCAGATGTCCTCCAGGGTGTTGAGAAAGTTGAGCTCCAGCATCTATCATTAAAACCTTCAAACCAGCTTGAACTAATTTTCGAGCAAATGTACAGCCTACTGGACCTGAGCCAATAACCAGTGCATCTACCTCATAAATATTAGGTGGATAGGGAGAAGAATAAGCTTTAGCCTTCTCCTGTAATGCTTGTGTTATATCTGTCATATTTTTTCCATTTTTAGGGCAACTTTTTGTTTTACACCTATAGATTAGACCTCTTACATAAATATTTGTTTGCCTCACACAAAGGTGCAAATAAGAGCAAGAAAAAAAGTACTTTTACAAGAAGTCTATTGATGTTCAAAATTCTGTTATTTGTAACCTTATGCCTGTTATATTTTTTAAAAAATATAATTCTTTCTATCTAAAGAAATACTTACTAGTGTATCCTTTGATAGACTTTATCAGTAAGCGTTCAGGGGGTAGCAGGTAGGGCGAACGCATCTATTAACAATTACCCATTACGAAACAACTATTGAGATCGTTGTTAAACAGACTTGCGATTAGGATGCTAATCTGCAATACTTGGCTAAATTATCCTTAACCTTTACCGAAAAGCCTTTTTAGCCGTTTTTTCATGACCTAAATCCTTATGTTGCTTATACGCATCACGCTGCCTCTCGACCTCCCGCAATACTTTTTTGGTTACATTTCTACTGGAGAGGGTTTGTAATAATTCATCTTGAACATTAGCAGCGTCTGATATATCTCCTTGTTTCTGCAACCAACTGCTATAGCAGTCTGCATAATACTTGTAGTCAATATGACCAAGGGACGCAGCAGCTTTTTCTGGTTTATCAGTCAACGCCTTGGCAAACTCATTACGAGCTTCCTGAACCTGGGGAGAAATCACCTTAATTTTGGGATGTGTGGGATCGTCTAAGTCTAATAATTTGTATTCTTTTGCCATTGCGCTGGCTAAAGCTACCTTGGCATGGAAAGCAACTGAGCGATCGCTCAATTTTGCTGATACTTCCCTGAGGGTATCGTTGCCGTTAGCCAGCACCTGAGTTCCATCAAACGTCAGAATACGTCCAACATCTTCAGAAAAAAAGTCCTGCGCTAGAAATTCTTCGTCGTAACCCCGTGGCGGCGCAATACGCAACCTCAGTGGGTTGGAAACCAAGTCTTCTTCGGTATCCTCTTGGTGTAAGGCTACTTGAATAGTATAGTAACCCGGTTCGGCAATTTCCCAACCACCCTTACCCACAGAAGCAAACAGGGACTCATATGTTGATTCTCCAGGCATCAAGATACGGACTTGGGTTTTCCAGCAATACTGAGCATAGGGAGAGAACTGACGAGCGGGTTGACCATCTTTCTTGATAATCACAATCATGTGGTCAAGTTCGGACAGGAGTTTGTCACTGATGAGCTTAGGCTGGGATGAAATATTGGTTAGCTTCAACTCCAAGACCACTGGCTCCAGGAACTCGAACAGAGCTTGCTGACGGTTAACACGCAATTCCAACTTAAGTGATGGTTCAGGAGACAGGTTAAGCTGCTCAAAAGCGTGATCGTCAAACCAATCAGCATTTCCATGCTGCACAAATCGGAAAGGAGCGTGCCGCATGAACAGCAGTTCTGCATCGCTGAACCGAAACTCAAATTTGCTGAAAAATTGCAATTCTTGTGCTCTGCCGTCGCCCTGCTGTACGCCTCGGGGATAACGGAAGGGATAGTTCATGAAACTCAATGCTTCTGGCTCGGCAGCCAAGGGAATCCAGCTTGCACCAAAAGCCTTGTCCCAAGAGTGAGCTAGGTTAAATGCGTGCCCCATTTCATGAACAGCAGTCCAAAAACACATCCGATTCACCCATGCATCTCGAGCAGATTCGCCTCCTGGTGGCTGCGAAATAAAAGAATTGTAAAAGAGTGCCGTTCCCTGTCTGTGATTGGAACCAATGTCATCAAACATGATCCCACCTAAGCCTTCCCCCCTTTCATGGATAGATGCAAACAGAACCCACATTGACCATTGAGGTCTATTTGCAAATCGCGACCAGTGAATTTGCATGGCATCATGCATTTCATTGTCGCTCCACCTCGCATCTAGTCCCGGTGGAAGCCCAATGGGTGTATCCCCCCCTGACTTAGTGACGGCAAAACCAGTGCGCTGATACACCGTTTCAATGGAGAGCGTTTCCGGAAGCAGTGTTGCAGGTCGGTTAGGATGAGCGTGAGTGTCAATTGCAGTTAGTGGCGTGATGCCTTCCTCAAAGTCGAATTCAAACTCCACCTCGTGGAAGTAGGGTGATTTGTACTTGTAAGCAAAGGTGCGATTGGATGCTCCTGCCACTGAAAAAGTGACTGCGGCACTGCGTTGGTCAGGAAACTGACTGCGTTGCACCTCAATATTGACGTTTGTGTAGGGGAAAGAAGTCGTGTTTCCGTTCTTGTACCAAATGTCACCAGTCCAGGAATTTAAGCCAGTATTGGTAAGATTAGCAATCCAATGGGTTCTAGAGGCGCTCGAAAAAAAGAATGTACCACTTGCTCTCATAAGTGGGTAGCGTCCATCCACATCCAATCGCAACTCTTCGGAAGATTCTGGTTGCGGGATGGAAGTGGGATTGGGAAGATTTATCTCATTCCTGAATTCATAGAGACCACTAACTAATTCGTCCATTTGAACTAACTCCTGTAAATTTCATAAGTATCTAAATCGCTCGTTTGATACATGGAAGACGATCTTGTCATCAGCAGTTATCGAAACCCCCAAAGAGGTCGGAGCAGAGATTTCTAGAACAGTAGATTGCGCTAGCTTTTTCTTTGGCAGTGTCACTTTCACATTGACCAAACCTTCTGGAACATTCGTTTCAAAAGAAGCTGCCAGTCCAATTTGAAATCTCGTTTTCACTTGCGATTCATGAAATACTTCTTTAGCATTGACTTGAACGATGACCTCATCATTTAAAAAACCATCTTGCAAAGCAATATGAAGTAAAATCATTAGAGCAATATGCAGTAATATCATTGGATCTCTAGCTACTCAAGAAATGATATGAAACGAGGCTGTGGAAGAATTAAGGCTCTTGTTTCTGTTTTAGCAATAGCAGCGTCTAGTCTCATAGACATATTAATTTTCCTCCTTATGCCTTATGAGTTTTACTAAAAATAAAAAGTAATTAGCTGCTAAATAAGTGTCAGATTCAGCACGCGATTGGTTTCTCAAAAACCTGAAAACATACTGCTTTAGCAAAGTATCTTTACGTGGCATTCCACCCAAACAATACACACTTATTACGCATACTATGCTGATTGACAACCAGCTAAGAGCGAATGTGTTTGGTAGAAGTTTATTGGTGGAAAGCTTTGACAATTTTGTCGGCTACAGCTTTGCTAATTGTCTCACCGCCAGTCGCATCAAATATCCAATGCACACCAAGATAAATGCGACTGATTATGCTTATGCGCGAAATTTAGACTTCTAAACTGGATTTTAAAGTCAAGTTCTACTGCTCAATTAAAGATTCAGCATAACAGGTACAGAAGAGCCACAATCTTTTCAATGTAATTTATACCTTTCCCAAAATCTTTTATATTCAAATTTATAAGATGATTCTTTTATTAAAATCATCCTATAGAAAGGGAGCATAACAGGGTAGGTTGAGTTTACCATGTAGCAGGTAAGGTGCTTGTAGAGTAAGGGTTTGAAGAATTTAACAGGTATAATAGAGTTAAATTGAAAGTATATAGGAACGTTTTTGGGAGCCAAAAGGAATAGGAGAGATATTTTTATAAGGAGATTAGGTAATGTCAAGTGTCCGGTTATGGCGGCTATTTAAGGACACTCCTCATTCCCTACTCATCTCTGCCCTGCTTTAACCAAATACCATACCGCAGAGGAATTTTACCTGCAAGCGATACCTTCTCTTCTCTTTCAGAGACGCACTCGCGTTCGAGAGGCAATGCCTTTCCTGCGGAACGCTACGCGAACGGCACGTCTTCTCTACCAGACGCACTCGCGTTCGACGAACGCTACCAGTTCATGGCGGGTATGCCATCGCAGAGTAAAAAGATATCCAAATCTTTTGACTTTATTAAATGACTACCCAGGTAAAACAGGTAAAAAATGGGTAGTTCTCCGCTATCTTTAATCAAGCGATTCAGGGATGATTAATTCTATAGAAAAGCGCTGGCACAAATTTTCGGCTGGCATTTAATAAACCGCATATAAAGCAAAGCCCTGAACTTTTATCGGGGCTTTTTAAATTTAATCTCATCAATTGCAACAAGTATTGAGTTCTATTCTTTCATTGAAGCGATAGGCCATTCCGGCATGGCAACTTTTGGAGACGCTCCGCGAACGCGTTACTGCTTTCATGCAATGAGGTAATTTTTGAATTATTGCATTAACGATCAAGTTTACTTTGGCTATCTTCACACAAGGTTGTACTCCCTTTCAACAGCTGCCAGCAGCAAAGCGTGCAAGGATGACAGATAAGGTTTGGTTTGCTTTGCTTCCCCAATCCTTGCTACTACAAAATACTTGAAACCCTTGATTTATTGTTACAATAGTATTAGTAGTTAATAATCCCCAGAGGGTTAATCTGAGCGTCAGAAGATAAGGAATCTTCTTCGTCATCCTTGTCAAAATTTGTATTGCTGAGGGGGACTTATGGGTGAATCGAAACGCCGAAAGGCAATATTAGGCAATCACTATGGTTTGCCTAATATTTTCAATGAAGTCCAATCAATGTGGAGGCAGATTAATTTCTCGCTCAAGCGAGTCAAAGATTCTGATAATGCATGTTTACTTGTTCAGTGTTCTAACAACGACCGAGGATTCCATCAAGACACTATTGCCCAACTTCAAAAAGAAATAGAAAATTGGAAATGTGATTTGGATATTCCTATCTTGATCCAAGTTCTCCCAAGGGGAGTTCAAAATTCAGAAACTAAACTTTTTGATGGGTTCGTTACCATTTGGTGCAATTGTCCGGAATTTGAATTGTGGCGAGAAATATTTGAAACTAAACTCGATAAGTGAACTTTGTTGGATTAACCTCTTGTTTCCTAGCTGCGCCATCATTTCTGTTGCCTCCACTCGATTTTGTACTCCCGTTCCACAGCCGCCAGCAATTTTGCCTGCAACGAAGATAAATAAGGTTTAGCTTGTTTCCCCAACCCCTGCAACAGCCAATCCACAGAAGAGTCACGGCTAGCCAGTTGATGCAACTGCCGTAACCTCACACATAGCTGCTGCATAAATCTAACATCTTCATCAAGCAATTCCAGTAACTTCAGGTGTTCAAACTTCACGGTGTAGTCGCCGTCCCATATCTGAAGTGTACAACTGTATTCGCCAACATGAGTTACCACGCCCCAATAACCTGCTTTACCTCTCAAGTCTGGGTCATCTTTGGGCAGAAGAATGCATATTTCCCCGATGTGGTAAGGATTGGGTACTTTCGTTCTTTCGCGTATCCTATCCACTACATCTTTCACGATCCGACCGGATGGAATCTTATTCCCAGCTTGCTCTACTGCCTGCTGCCAGACATCCGCTTGTACAGCCGGTTCCAACTCGGCTTTCGCCAAAAACCGCAGTTGTCGTTCGTTGGTCGGCATTGGAATTTGCCGACCAATGGTCGGCAAAAACTTTTGAAGATTCTCATAAACTACAGTCGCCGAAATCTTCAAGTAAGCCGCGTCACGACTATAATTGAAGCGATCTCGGCAATACTCCTCAAAAGTACGGTGCGTGGAACGATACAATCTGCGATCCCGCAACTCCATCAACGCCTGACCTGCTGACAAAAATGCCCTTTCTACCTGACGTTCCAATTGCAAGCGTAAGCTTTGTTCTTCTTCGGTCAACTCTGTAACTTCAACAGCAGTAACCGTAATCGTTACTGAGGCTGGGTTGTCTTGCTCAAAAGTATTTTCCTTTACAGAGTCGGCGGCTGGCTTTGCTTCACCAGATGCCCCAGGGATAACTTTCTTGCGTCTGGATGGTGGTTTGTTCATTATTCCACCCCCAGGCTGACAGCAGTCGAACAAATATTGAGTTGTGTCATCATGGAAATATAGAGTTTTTATTTATGCCCCCATCCTTTAAACAGGTTGGGGTTTTTCATTGCTTTCTATATTTTGCACCGATGAAAGAATACTTTAACGAAAATCAGCCGAATACCACAGTTAATAAGAAAAACTTCAGTTGTCAAAAGCCTGAATTCAATTCTGACAACTGAATTAAATTTCAGCTTATTCTAGAAATACCCTCTTCAACACAGGGGTAAAACAACGGCTAATGCTTGATTATTTGACCGTGAGTATTGCAAAATGTATGACTTTATTTGGAGTACAAGAGTCGTTGTTAGAATTTCGCCTGGGTTATCTTGACACTGAGAGTCTTTGCACTGATCAATATACGACCCCTTGCAGATATCTTGAAGCGTTCGCCCATCTTCAAGTTAGTAGTTATTGGTTGCTCCTTTGTTACATATTGGGACAGGTTGGCATATCATCTCCAACGAGTAGCCTTGCAAGACTGGGCAATGCCTCACCGTAAGTTGGGTGAATGTGAACCGATTGTTCAAGTACCTGCCACGTTGCTTTCGCTTCCATAAGTGACAAAAAGACATGCACCAGTTCAGCCGTTTCGTAACCAACCAGCGTTGCTCCTAAAATCAAATTCGTCTGGGTGTCGATGACCATGCGGTAGAAACCCAGATCGTGCCCCCACTCAATGCTACGGGCAATGTGAGCCATTGGCAGGGTGACTTCGCTCGCAGTAATGCCCTGTTTGTGAGCCTGCTCTAACGTCATACCCACTCGACCCACTTGTGGCTCTGTGTAGACGGCATAGCCTAATACCCGATCGTTGCGTGTCCGGTGTTCGCCACACAGAATAGCTTTCAAGCGACGATAGTCTTCCCAAGAAACATGCGTAAAAGCAGGCTGTTTGGCAGCGTCTCCGATCGCATAAATCCCAGCGCAAGTTGTTTGAAATTGCTCGTCGATTTTAATAAAACCCTGTGCATCTAATTCAACACCTGTCACCGCAGAATTTAATGCCTGGGTATTCGGTTTGCGCCCAGTCGCAATCAGCAATGCTTCTCCATCTAGTACTTCACCATTGTTCAGCGTTAGGGTAAACACACGATTGGTATAAGCAACCTGCTGAACCGTCACATTGAAATGCAGTCCAATTCCGTCTTGCTCAAAAGCATCAGCAAGCACAGCACTGACATCGGATTCTTCTTGAGCCAGCAGCCGTTCACCCCGCACAATCAATTCGGTTTGGCTCCCTAAACGTGCCATTCCCTGCCCTAGCTCCAAGGCAATATAGCCACCGCCAACCACCAGCAAGCGGGGCGGAATCTGCTGCAAATCAAAGAAATTTCGGTTGGTCAGATAAGGCGTTCCAGCTAAACCCGAAAAGTCAGGAATGGTGGAGGATGTCCCTGTATTGATGACGATGAGCGGAGCCTGCACAGTCACACCTCCTCCACTCACAGTTCGCTCTCCGGTGAAAGCAGCTTCAGCGCAGACGACTCGAACCCCTGCACTGTCTAGTCGCCGTTTGACACCCTGGTTAAACTGGCTGCGAATACTACGCACACGCTCCATCACCGCAGAAAAATCGACCTCGACCTGCGCGTGTATGCCTAACTTTGTCGCTTGCCTTGCGCGACCTGCGGCATGGGCAGAGGCTAAAAAGGCTTTAGAAGGAGTACAGCCATAGTTTATGCAACTGCCGCCCAACGCATCACGCTCAAATAGAACCACGTTTCGACCTGATGATGCAAAGTCAGCTGCAAGTGGAATTCCGCCCTGACCGCTTCCAATCACAATTACATCTGCTGTTTCCATTGTTACCTCTGTTGATAGTTGGTTATTACAATTTGTCACCGGATGGCAGGTGTCTGATGTGTGGCGCGAATTGAGGTCGATGATTTTTCTAATTAATAATCTATCTTAGGATAGTTGTAATAATTAACGCATATATCATATATGCGTCTCAGATGAGGATGAATAAACAATTGTGCATCACTTATCTCTAAAGAGATATTTCATAGGTTGACTCTTCCCATGATAATAAAAAAATTGTTGGTGATATGCAGTAAAATTCTTTTGGATGTCTTAGTCTAATTGTGTCATTTTTTATCTTTTAATCTATTAAAAAATATTAAGTTATAAATAAATATTATCTTTAATCACAATCAAATTTAAAGTCAGTAACTTATCTTGCTATTTACTTGTAAATATGCAAATCTTTTTTTATAGCTTTAATGATAAAGTTATAACTTTTACTTAAAGTTAACTTAATTTTTCAGTTCTCTAAAGCTAAACTTGGTCTATAGTTTTTCAAAATTTGATGAAAATTAGCACTAGTGCATTATTAGTAGTCTTCCCTTTACTTATGAGTTCACTTCCAGCTAACGCACAAATTTCTCCCGATCTAACTTTACCTAACAACACAAATATTCAAATAAATGAAAATCTTAGAACCATTGAAGGTGGTACTCAAGTAGGAAACAATTTATTTCACAGTTTCAAGGACTTTTCCGTTCCTACAGATACTAGCGTCCATTTCAACAACGGGCTGGATGTTTACAACATTATCGCTAGAGTTACTGGTGGTTTCGTCTCTAATCTTGATGGGCTGATTAGCGCCAATGGTACAGCTAACTTGTTCTTGATCAATCCCAGTGGCATTGTCTTTGGCCCTAATGCTCGATTAGATATCGGTGGTTCTTTATTTGCAACTACGGCTGACTCTCTAGAATTTGCCAATGGTTCTGAGTTTAGTGCTATTAACCCACAACAACCACTGCTGACTGTGGATATTCCTATTGGTTTGCAGTTTAATGGTAATTCTGGAAGTGTTACTGTCCAAGGAAAAGGACACACAATTGAGCAGAGTGATTTTTTTACCCCTCTTAACCCTAGCAAGTTAGCAAACAGCCTGGAAGTTAAACCTAATAATATTCTTGCTTTGATCGGCAATAACATTGCCTTAGATGGAGCTATTCTTAAAAACACTAATGGTCGGCTCGAATTAGTTAGCCTTGAGAAGGGAGTAATAAATTTAAGCAACCAAAATAATCAATGGTTAGTCTCTCCTGGAAATAGCTTAGTTTATAAAGACATAAGAATATCAAATAATTCTTTACTTTATGATGGTAGCTCTAATGGCTCAGGAAATTCTATAGAGATTTATGGAGATAATATATTTTTAGATAAAGGCTCTTTAATTATTGGACAAAGTTTTAAGGATAGACAATCTGGTAATATATTTATTAATGCTGTAGAATCATTAAATATACAAAATGAATCTCAAACAACTGCTACAGGTATTTTTAATATTAATTTTAGCGAAAATACAGGTGGTAATATTGAATTTAATAGTGGGAAAATCTCTTTAAAGGCTTCTCAAGTTGCCACGACAACTTTTAGCAGTGCTGCGGGTGGCAATGTCATTGTAAATGCTGAACAATTAAATTTTGAAGGCTTAACTCTTGAAAGTATTTCTCAAGGGTCTGGAATTAATACATTTACTTACAATGCTGGGAAAGGCGGCGACATTATTGCAAATGTCGCACAAATTGTTGCAAATAATGGAGGATTGCTTACAACAACTTTTGGCAGTGGAGATTCTGGAGTTTTAAGACTAAATTCTAACTTTATCTCTTTACGGGCAGGGAGTAGTATAGGCTCTGCAACTTTTGGTCAAGGTAAAAGTGGTAGTGTTTCAGTTAATTCAAACTCTATAGAAATAATTGGCACATCTACTGGTTTAGGTAACGCAAGTAACATTCAATCATCTACTTATAAAGATGGCAATGCTGGTAATTTAGAAATTAATAGTTCAAATTTATTATTACAAGATGGAGGTACTATTAGTACTAGTACTTTCGCTTCCGGCGATGCTGGTAATTTATTTATTAGATCCTCAGAAGCAATTACAATATCAGGAAAATACTTAGACACATTAAGTGCTATATCTTCTTCAGCACCTATACTAAATGAACGCCTCAGAACCGGATTAAGATTACCTCCAGAGCCAACAGGTAGAGCGGGAAGTTTAACTATTGATACTCAAAAGTTAACTATTTCTAATTTTGGACAGCTTAGTGTAATAAATCAAGGCTCCGGTGACGCTGGTACTATTAATATCAATACAGACAAAATCGATATTACAAATCAAGGGGGAATTACAGCGACAACTGCTGTTGGAGAAGGTGGGAACATCAATTTGAAAGCAGAAAATGTTCAACTGAATAATAGCTTTATATCTGCAACCGCAGGTACAAACGGCAGTACGGGCAATGGGGGCAATATTGGTATTGAAACAGGTGCGTTAATATTGCAAAGTAACAGCCAAATTACAGCCAATGCCTTTGAGGGTAGGGGTGGGAACATCAAAATCAATACCCCAGGTTTATTTGCCTCGCCAGATAGCCAAATAAAAGCTACTTCAGAAAGAGGAGTTAACGGCTCAGTACAGATTAACACTACTCAAATAGATATTGCTAACTCTGGGATTAGAAATACTGTCTTTCAGTCTCCACAACCGTTTAACACTTGCTCGCCAGAACCTCCTAACTTGCCGAGTGAACTAACTATCTCTGCTAAAGGAGGGCTTCCCGCTAGTCTTGATGATTTATCTAGCACTACACTGGGGTGGACAGACTCATCAGTACCCATCTCTTCTCAACAATTACCCCAATCTACTCAAACTGATAATACGGAAAATATAGTGGTAGCCCAAGGGTGGCGCAATAACGGGGATGGGACTGTTAACTTTGTGATTACCCCAGATCCAAGTAACGATATGGGTGCGTACAGTTCGCCATTGAAATCTTCTTGCATCAAGAGAGTACCAGATGTAGGGGGTTAAATATTGAGTTTACATTTACTAGCGTATTTAACGGCAAGTCATTTTTCCTTGGCAGAACTTGAGTCAGGTGGCCTTCATCAAAAAAATCCGCCAACCATACAACAAACACCCCTGTCACCCACTCCTTTACCTCCAGCACCGCCACCATTAACGCTTCCAGCATCCTCTACTCCTTTGATTCCTCAAAGAACCCTTAAACCAAACAATTTCGTTAAAATCAAAGTTCAAGGTTTTCGATTTCAAGGAAATACAGTCTTTAATAATCAGGAGTTAGAGAAAGTATTATCAGAATTCATTAGTCAGGAAATCACTTTTACTGATTTATCAAAAATTAGTGATAAGGTTACTGATTATTATGTAGAGCAAGGGTATATCAACTCTGGTGCATACATTGGTGTTGCCCAAAATCAATCTCTCAAGGTTGACAATGCTATAGTTACTGTCTCAATTGTTGAGGGACGAATAGAAAAAATCAATATTGTCGGCGGCAACAGACTACACAACTATATCCGCGCACGTATTCCACAACCGATTCTCAACAGTAAACGCTTATTGCCAGCACTACAATTACTTCAACAAGACCCATTAATTGAGAAAATTACTGCTTCATTGAAAGAGGGAAGCAAACCAAGCCAAGCTATTTTGGATATTAATGTACAGCCCCAACAGGAATTTAAGGTTAATATTGGTCTAGACAACTACCGATCTCCAGTCATCGGAACTTTCCAGCGTCGCATTGATATCTCGCACAATAACATCCTGGGATTGGGAGACGGACTAAGCATTGGTTACAGAAATACAGATGGCAGTAATGCTATCACCCTTGGTTATTCTGTACCTATCAACCCAAACAATGGTACTATCAGCCTTGTTTACGCAAATATTTCCAACAATATCATTGAGCGACCGCTTAACGCCCTTGATATAGTAGCCGATGCAGGGGTCTATGAAATGACTTTGCGCCAACCTCTGATTCGGCAGGCATCGGCTAACTCGGCACAAGAATTGGCATTGGGGCTGACTGTTTCGCGGCTAGAAAGCGAATCATCATTGCAAAATACTCCTTTTCCTATCTCGGCGGGCGCAGATGCTTCGGGGCGCACAAGGATTTTTGCACTCAGGTTTTTCCAAGATTGGGCAAATCGCAGCCTTAATCAGTCTTTTTACGCTCGTTCAACTTTTAGTTTAGGTTTAGATGCACTAGATGCTACCATCAATGCCAACCCTCCTGATGGGCGATTTTTTAGTTGGGTAGGCGAGGCTTTATGGTTGAAGCGTTTAGGAAATAGTAACACTTCTGTTGCTATCCGCTCACGCCTCCAATGGGCGGATAGACCTTTACCCGCTTTCGAGCAAATTAGTCTTGGAGGCATCAGCAATGTCAGAGGTTACAGGCAGGATACTTTTATATCTGACAATGGATTTCTCTTATCTACAGAACTACGCATTCCGGCCTGGAAAACGACTACGCAAGAATTACAGGTTGCTCCCTTCATTGACTTTGGCACAAGCTGGAACAATAGTTCTGATACTTTTAGCCCTGATGGTAGTTTAACCTCTATTGGTCTAGCTCTCCAATATCGAAGCGATCGCTTCAATGCCCGTCTTGATTGGGGCATTCCTCTAAATGAAACTAACTCAAACTCAAACACATGGCAAGAAAATGGAGTTTATTTTTCACTTAACTATCAACTATTTTAAAAGAATTAAGTACCTATTTTTAAGTTTAACATTTACGCTAATAGTAGTGTTTAACAATGGAGCAATATTAGCAACTCCCCCAAACTTAGAAATAGCGCAATCTCTCACACAGCAAGGATTTTTACAATTAGACAACGGACAGTCCGAAGCTGCTTTGAAAGCATGGCAATCAGCTTATCGAGCTTATGAACAATTAAATAACAAGCAGGGGATGAATGGCAGTTTAATTAACCAGAGTTTGGCACTTCAAGCACTAGGCTCTTATGCTAACGCTTGCCAAGTTCTTACTCAGGCTTTAGCACTAGAAAATAGAATTTGCCCTCATGCGTTAAAAGAACAAACTAATTCTTCTCAAATCTTATCTGATTTAAAAGAAATATTTCAAAAACAACCTATCCAAAATTTACAAATTATTGGTTTTTCTAATTTAGCTAATGTTTTGCGAGCTATGGGCGAACCGGAAGTTTCTTATACTATTCTGCAATACTGTTTAACCTTCGCTGCACAATTACAAAAGAAAGAGATTCAAGATAACTTATTACTCAATTTAGCTAATACAGAAGTAATACTTTACAATCAAGCCAAGAGTAAATATCAACTCACTGATGACTTTACTGCTCAAAAGAAAGCACTTATTTTAGCCAAGTCTAAATTCGATGCTGCCCAGAAAGTATACGAAAAACTCAGTAATAGCCCAAGTACAGTTTCTCTACAAGCTAAACTAAACTGGTTAAAGTTACTCATAGATAATACATCAATACAATTGTCACAATACTTACCTTTAAGTAATTCTGTTTCTAGACTAATAAATGATATTCTCACCAATTTGAAACAAATTGAAACGTTATCCAAGGTTGATTCAATTTATAGCAAACTTAAATTATCTCATAACTTACTAAAAATCACCCAAAGTAATAACTTGAAAGTGAAACAATTCACAGATAACAATTTACAATCTATAGCCTTATCCTTATCACAGGAAGCATTAGCTAGTGCCAAGAAGTTAAATAATTTTAGAGCAATTGCTTATGCTAATAGTACTTTAGGTGAAATTTACGCTGCTGGTGGAGAATTATCAAAAGCTGAGAGTTCGTATCATGATGGGATGTTCTACGCTCAATCAGTACAGGCTTGGGATATCGTTTATCAATGGCAATGGGAACTAGCTCGGCTTTATAAAACATCTGGTAAAATCGAGCAAGCTAATAAATTTTATTCTACTGCTATAAAAAATCTTGATAAAGTACGTGGTGATGTTTTACTGTTTAACTCTGATATTCAATTTGCTTTTACAGAAAAAGTAGAGCCACTTTACCGCGAATACATATCATTATTACTTAACAAGAATAATTCTAATAAAAACTACAATAGACAAGCTATTAAAATTCAAGAACAACTTAAATTTGCTGAAGTAGAGAATTTCTTGCGTTGTGGTAAATTTGCTGAAAATGCCCTAGATGCAAGATTGGATAGCGGATTAAAAGATTTGGATTATATTGTTTACCTCATTAAATTAGATGACCGAGTAGAGGTGCTTGTTAAAACTTCTCAAAATATCTATCGTCACACAATAGATTTAGATATAATTGGTGAACCTCTGACTAATTTCTTCAATATTATCCAGAATTTAGAATTCGTTGATACTAAAGGTTATAATTTTCTCACTTATTCGCAAGCAGTTTATCAGCTTTTGATTCAACCTATCAAACAATATTTACCCTCATCAGGCAAAATAGGTTTCGTCCTAGATAGTTATTTTCAAAATCTGCCCCTAAATATGTTATATGATGGGCAACAATATTTATTAGAAACATACATTATTTCTGTAGGTTCTAGTGCTAAACAATTGCGGCAATCGCTGCTCAAACCAGCTGCAACGTTAGCTAGTGGCGTTTCTCAGATTGGCCCTAGTTTTAGTAATCCTATCGTCCCTAGAGATTTACGTCCTTTACCTCAAGTCAGGTTAGAGATTGAGAATATTAAGAAAGCTAATCCCTCTGCCATTACATTACTTGATAGCGAATTTACCCATGAACGATTTAGTAAAGATATTGAAAACAATTCTTTTTGGGCTATTCATTTAAGTAGCCATGCTCAATTTAGCTCGGACATTGAACAAACCTTTGTCTTAGCATGGGATACTCCCCTGATGGTTAATGATTTAAAAGCTTTACTACAAAATAAAAGCAACCTTGATTTACTGGTGTTGAGTGCTTGCCAAACTGCCAAAGGTGATAGACGCTCCTTTTTGGGTATTGCTGGTATAGCTGCACAAGCTGGAGCGCGTAGTGTTTTAGCCAGTCTATGGCTAGTTGATGCTGATTCTACTGCTCAACTGATGACTAAATTTTATGAAGGACTGAAATCTGGACTTACCAAAGCCGAAGCATTAAGATCAGCACAACTCAGTTTATTAAAAAGTGACAAATATTTTCACCCATATTATTGGAGCGCATTTATTCTCGTTGGCGGATAACTCGTTTGCTCCTTGACCTTTGTGTGTGCTGCAATCTTTATACCAGCTTCTGCTAAAGCTAACTCTACAGTATTATTTGCTTGTTGGGCTAATTTCTTAGCTGTTAAATACGCTTCATTAGCTTGTTGAGGAAAATTAGCTATTAAGTAGCGATCGCCTAATAATCTATAAATCGTTGGGTTCGTTGAACCTGCTTTAGCTCTAGCGTCTAACACTTTTATCGATTCGTTGACTAAATTGTATGACTCATATACTGCATCCATATCAATCGCCAATTCATCAAGCGGCTGTTGAAGGTTCTTGAGAACGTTAATTGTCTTTTCTACTTCTTGTATATTGTCTGTGGCTAACAGCAATAACAACGAGTTACTGCCATCTATTACTCTATCGCCCCGCATGGCAACTATATCTAAAGTGTATGCTTGACCTGCTTTCAATGCTGGCTCTTGGGGCGGATAGGTTAAACTTTCTCCTTTGACTGCCACCTCCCAGCTAATGCCTCCATTTCCTCGCATACGCACAATGTAATCAGTCGCTCCCTTTGGTTTAGACCAAGATATTGTCGGGCGCTCTTGATTGATTACTGCTCCATAAGGTGTCATCTTTGTAGGTTTGTTCTCTTCATCCGGCCCTTTAGGGATGACACAGCTTCTTCCTTGTAAAACGTTGCATCCTCTACCTTCGTTCACTTTTAATGGCAAGCATTGTTTCCCGACAACATCACTAGGAATGTCTAGGATTTTTCCTCTTGGGTAACAGAAGATTTTTACTTTTCCACCATTAGCTGCAACAACTCTATCCTCACTACATAATTTTTTTGAAGGTTGATAACGACTATCTCCACTTATCACTTTCGCTATAGGTTCGCAAGAGACTTTAGATTGCCGATTTGCCCTCACTACCTTCTGTCCCCACACACGACTTTCAGTGACGTTAACTAATATTAATCCTAATATAATGGCTCCAATCTGAATTCTCTTGAACATGGGATTTATATACTTGTTCTTCTACAAACTGTTTTTCAAAGTCCTAAAATTTATTTCTTTTTAAATATCCTCTCTATTAATTCCCCTCGCCATTTTTGTACTTCTGGCAACCACGTATCCATCCTTGCCAATAAACATATTTCACCGTAACCACTTGCAGAATTTATATCTCCTAACGCTTCTTTCGCTTTCGATAACAAGCAATACACATCAACTCTTTGTGAATCTAACTTAAATGCTGTTTGCAAATCTTTATCCGCTCCTTGATAATCTTTTTGCGTCAGTTTCGCCCAGGCTAAATTTTTATACAATGCTGCTCTTAACTGTTTATCACTAGATGGGGCTTTATTCAATCCTTCTATTGCTAGTTTTTGAGCTTGAGTATAATTTCCTTGCAAATTATTCAACCTAGACAAATTATTCACAGCAATTAACGCCTGCTCCTGACCAGATTTAATTGCTAAGTTATATTGTTCTTGAGCTAAATCATATTTTTCTTGAGTTTCATAAAAGTTAGCTAAATTGTAGTGTCCTGTCCAGGAGTTAGGCTCTAGCCTAAAAAGCTGTTGGTAACTTTTATTTACACAATCTATATCTCTCAAAAATTGACAAGTCAATGCTAGATTATTATATGAATCTATATCATTCGGATTATATTTAGCCGCTAAATTATAATATTTCTTTTCTAATTCTAAATCTTCTTTAACTCTTCCTGCTATATCAAAGTAGAATTTGGAAATTTGATTACTTAATTCCGGGCGAATTTTTACTGCTTGGTCAAATAGCTTTTGCGCTTGTTCTGTATTATTTTCTTGCTCTAACTTTTGCCCTTGTGCTACTAAATTATTTGCATAAACTGGGAATCCAAGTGTATAAGCTAGTAATCCTATGAAACTAACGCTGGCGATCGCTGCACTGAACATGAAGGGTTTCGACCTTGTTAGTCTATAAATCTTATTTTGCTCAGGCAGTTTTTTGAGTCGCCACAAAATAATTCCCGTTGTTTGCGGTCTATGTGCTGGGTTTGGATCTATCAACTCATCAATAAAATCCGCCAATGGCTTATCTATCTGTGGTGCTTTATGTCTCCAGATCAATCTCCCCGTATCATGATTTGTCTGCAATTCTCTTAATTTTACCCCCGTCACCAAGCGAACCATAGTCCGACCTAAAGCATAAAAATCTGACTGTGGAACCGCATGACCATGCGCTTGTTCTAGCGGACTGTAATAATGGGAAATTACTTTAGTGATTTCGTAATTACTGATAGTTCTGTCCGTTCCTCCAGTCGAGCTTACTTTGGCTAAATATGTATCTGTTATCTGGCGCACAGCCCCAAAATCTATTAAATATAATTGTCCATCCGGATCTAGAATTATATTGCTTGGTTTGATGTCTCTATGAAAAAATTCTGTATGATGTACTAAATCTAGTATTGCTACTATTTGTTCCAACCAATCTAGTGCTAACTCTTGTGAAACTGAATGATGAGTTTCTATCCAATCTTCTAAATTTTCCCCTTCAATTTTATCCATGATTAAGCATCGGAATTTGAAGGGGCTGTTCTCTAATTCGACGGTAAAGTAGTCATCATCTCCGTTTGTCTGCGGAATATTTGGATGATTTATTAATTGCAAGGCTAAAACCTCGCGCTCAAATCGCTCCACAGATTGAGGCGAATTCCATTTTAATATCTTCATGACTCGTCGTTTACGCCCAGGACTCCACTGCGTCCCAGAATCCTCTATTTCAAAAATCTCATTTGCCGTGAACGGGTTGCGATCTAATTCTCTTAATGGTTTAACTAGACGCACACGTTCATTGATCACTAAAGATGTACCGCAAGAAGCGCATTTGTCGGCATCATCAAGATTCTGCCGTCGTTCACACAGAGGGTTTATACAGTAATTCACAGTTGTACAATCCTTGTTGCGACTGATGAATAACTATCGTCTGACGATTTTGAGTCATCATCAAACTACTGAAAGAAAAAATGAGTTGCTTTGACAGTTTGTTTTTTAAATCCATTTCTGAAAAATGTATTAAGTATTATCACTTAGAAGTATCTTCATCTGTTTTCAGATGCTCTAAAAATATACATCATAATTAAATAAACAACTGTACTCTATATTAAAGAGACAACTCTACTGTTCCATATCAAGGTTATTAATTATACGTTTAACTCAAAAAGAGGAAAGTATAGCTTGTTAAACTTGAACTTTTATTTACATTAGAAGGAAGTAAAACAACTAAGTCATACCACAAAGTAAAGCTGAAAGATACCCATCCATACTAATTTTCACTTTTGGTCGGGTTTTAACGGCTCAGTTACTAAAATCTTTATACAGCAAGGATTTCACTTAATTATATATACGTTTCAATAAAAATCACTTACGTTATTTTACCTGGGTTTAGCAATAAATCTTACTTTAGATGTAATATCGTAAATAACCTAGCTAAAAATAAATCAATACAGTATTATTATGTGTAACCTGACAACCTTGACATCAACTCTATTTTTTAGAGATATTCAAGATTATGCAGATATGCCTTCTAGCTTACATCTTTAGATATATCTGTAAACTCAGTCTGTCATCACCCTGCTGCATCTAAATTAGAGGAGCGCAAAAGAGAGTAACTCCATGACAGTTTCTTTTGATGAAACTTTAAACATAGTGAATGAATTAGTGTTTGCCAAAAGATGCAAACACTTAAATGAGCCTGAAGTTACTGTTCTTAAGGGAGCTTGGGATGACTGGGATTACGATCAGATGGCCAAGCATTCCCGTTTCTCCACTAATTACTTACAACGGGGTGTGGCCTCTAGGTTGTTTGACGTACTTACTAAGACCATTGGTAATGGTGAGCGCATTACTAAAAGAAATGTCAAATTTTTCCTAGAGCAAGCGACCAAACATTATTATTCTAAATTGGCATCAAAGGAGGAAATATATAATCTTTCTTCAGGGCAAGTTTTAGGAGGTCAGCCTCCTGAGTTATCCGTTTTTTATGGACGTACTTACGAACTAATGCTTTTAAAGCAATTAGTAAATACAAACCGATGCGTAGCAATAGTAGGAGTAGCCGGGGTTGGCAAAACTATGTTAGCTGCAAAATTAATATCGGAGTTTACTACTAAAAAACAGTCTCCTTTTGATTGCTTCATTTGGAAATCGCTTGCTTATGCCCCATTGCTTAACGATTTACTAGATGAACTACTAGAGCTAGTTTGTCCTGAAGAATATAGCTCTAATCCACCTGAATATACCCAAGCCAAGATTACCTTACTACTAAAACAATTACAAACTTACCGATGTTTGATTGTTTTAGATGAAGTAGAAGGTTTGTTTCAATCAAATAATTTATCACAACGGTTGGATTATAGACTTTTCTTCCGTCGTTTAGTAGAAGAAAAACACAAAAGCTGTTTGCTCCTTACTAGTCAAATCTTACTTAGTGAGTTAAATGATCTGCAATCATCAAAACGTCCCCTTCATTTTTTCAATCTTGAGGGTCTAGATCCAGATTCTGCTTTGCAGCTTTTACGTCATAAAGGACTTACAGATAAAGAAGATTGCCTCCTTTTGATTGAAAATTATCGAGGCAACCCTTCAGAACTTGAGTCATTAGTAGACAAAATTAATCACTACTTTGCTGGTAGCACTCAAAAATTTTTAGAATATAAAACTACTTTTATTAGTAGTAAGCTTGAAGCTACTCTCAATCATCTTTTTAGTCAAGTTTTGACAGAAATTGAGCGAACAATTATCATCTATATCGCACAAACAATGATATTAAATTCTCAACCCATCACTTTTTTATCTATATTAGAGAATCTTAAAGATAAAAATAAAGCATCTTTCTCAACATCAGAGCTAGTCAAAGCACTAGAAAAACTAGAAATGCAATCATTAATTGAAGGTGTTAAAGACCCAAATACTAAAGAAATAAGTTTTACTCTCCAGCCTGTAATCAAAAAATATATTACAACAGACCCTTTAGGCTTGGTACAGATTACCGATGCTTTACCAATATTATCGACTATCTCTTAGGCAAAATATTTATGAATACCATTAAAGAACTTTATCCATCCATCACTATAGAAAATGGTTGGCAAGAAATTAAGATTAATTGTGACAGCTACATTAGTTCTTGCACATTTAGACCCACCCTTTATCAACAACTGACTCACTTAGCCAGCCATTATTCAAAGACTGTACTAGCGATAGCCCTCCACATGAGTCAGTTCATTGTGTGTTTCTTCAACAAGAACCAATCTAAGTTTCCCGCACTACCTTACCCCCAGGGGATACTATCTTACCAAGGGTGACGACAAGAAAGCCCTAGTTCAGATAGAGCAGATTTACCAAGATTAACAAGGAGAGGAGGCAAACCATTAAAGAATCAAATTTTGCTAGGTGCGAAAAGCCCCGAAGTTCTGTAAGATCAAGCTTGTCAATATTTCGCAAGGAGGGAGAACACAGAAAATACATAAAAATTTAGGCAAAACCTACTGAGGAGTAGTGCTTTGCCTGGAAATCAAACAATCAAATAATTTCGGAGCGGGGTTGATCTCGGCTGACAAAGAAAGTGGCGCTTAAAGTTTGCCGACTTAAAACCACTGACTTGTCAAAAAGATACCACGCTGCTTTACTTTGCCAATTATAGCGATAAAGGGGTAGGTAAAGACAACTTTTGCTGCCCCTTTTTTAATGAATTGGTGAAAAATTTATATTTTACTTAAGTAAATTTTTGTAAAGTAGCGATATCAACAGCAATTTAGTCTGAGAATCTAGTAAAGAAAGCCTTTTCCAGCGTATAGGACAGGCAGGTGGAAATAATTCCACCCACCACAAGTGCGTTCGCCGCAACAGAACAGTAAGGAAGCGATCGCTGTAGCGCTGTTTGGACTATGGAAAAATGACACACTAGGCTTTGCGGCTGGATTAGCGCAACAACGCAGGAAATGTGGCACTTTAAATTCGTGCTGCATCTAAATTGCCAGTTGCGAAAAGCAGCGAATTGCGAACTGATACAACCCCCTCTGAACTTGTCAACCAAGTTATCAGGGGAAAATATCATGACAAACAGGGAACGCCCCAAGAGCGCAGTGTTAGAGCGCATGGGGTCGAGTGCAGCTTTTGCATGGCAATTTTGTGCTGTGACGAAGGGAAATTTTCGGAATATCCAGGCTAGTAGTCTGGCAAGTCAACTTTGCATGGTGGTTAGCAGAGGGGCAGAGGGGCAGAGGGGCAGAGGGGAAAGAACTTGTATAAGCCTCTCCCCTGCTCTCCTGCTCCCCTGCACAAGCGCCGACCTCCACCCAGTAATTTTAGGTTGGCGAACTGCTAGAGCAAGAGTTTCGCAGCTTGAAAGAGTTCTCTCCAAGGGATTCCGAGGAGAGAACCGATGAATTCAGCGACAACTGAATATCCAAACAATCTCACGGCTGCGGAATACCATGAGTTGTTAGCTGGTAGCGCCATTCATCCGGCGTTGATTGAGCGCAACTTTTTCCATGTAGAGGGAGAATCAGTTTATGATTTCCTGTTCATATCTGATAAGATCCCACGTAAGAATGCGGGTCGGGTAACAGATGGATACATCAAAATGTATCAGCATCTATTACTAGGTGGGACGTGGATTCAGTCACTTGACCCATTCAAAAACTGGCAACCGATGGAATGGGGGCGGATTAAGCCCAACTTCCCGCGCATTGATTGGCAAAAAGGCAAGCCAGTTAAGTACGAGTCGCCCCCCAAAACTCCCAACCGCGTTACCTACTTTGATGTCGCTAACCCCATCTGGGACAAAGTTGCAAAGCGTTATTTAATTAAGCGCTATCATTCACTTTTAGCATTGCGCTTACTGGATCAACTCAATCCACTAATATTTTGGGAGTGGATAAAGCAACACCCAGAGATTCCAATTATCTTATGCGAAGGCGAAAAAAAGGCTGCTTGCTTGCTTTCGTTGGGGTTTGTAGCGATCGCACTTCCGGGAATTTGGAACGGGCGCGTGGGCAAACAGGATTTTGATGAACGGTTGCATCCTGACTTAGTACCAATGGCTCAGGCGGGGCGCAAGTTCATTATATTATTTGACCACGAAACTTCTTCTAAAACCAGGTGGTCAGTTTACCAAGCCACTGTTCGCACTGCAAAAGCAATCGAATCAGCTGGTTGTGAATGTGAAGTTGCATTACTGCCGGGGCCAGAGAAAGGCGTTGATGATTTTGTAGTTGGTCGAGGTGTTGATGCCAATGCCCTGCTAACTGCAATTATAGACGATGCCAAATCACTAAAAGATTACCAGCGCTCATATCGGGCTAAGAAATGGGGACTTAGCAAATACAAACCAGATGTCACTGTTAATATCAAGTATCTCTCTGAGGCTTTGTGCATTCCTGAACTTGAAGAAAAATGCTTGACAGTGCCTGAGCTTTATGAACTTGAAAAGGAACAACTTTTCACGCCATCAATTAAAGGACATCCTCCAAAGAAGGAGTCTACCGATTCTGGCGGAGTTGATTCATCTAAATCGAAGAAATCCCCTACTTTCAATTTCCCCAAATCAGGACTGGTCGTACTCTGGAGCGACATGGGCACTGGTAAAACTGAACTTATGCGCTGGTGGCGTGACCAAAACCCCGACGCGCGGTTCCTCAACAATGGACATCGGGTTAACTTGCTGAAAAATCTTGCCGAACGCTTGCGGACGGCGATGTATTCCGACTTGGGTTACACAGGTTTAGCCCAGGCCCAAGCCCTTAGTATTACTATCGACAGCTTGCACAAACTCAATACCCAGTCTCTCACCTACGGCTGCATATTTATAGATGAAGCCTGCCAATACCTCACCCACCTGCTGCACAGTAATACTTGCAAACAGCACCGTGCCGCCATTTTGGAGGTACTGGAATATATAGTATACAATGCGCCACTGGTCGTCATCGCTGATGCACACATGGACGATTTAACGGTAAACTTCTTTCTTGCAATGCGACCAAAAGGTGAAGTACCTTACATCATTAAAAACGAATGGCGAAACGGTTCACGCACAATTTATTGGTACGAGGGGGATAATTCAAGCGCCATAGTCGCCCAAATCTCGGCAGCGCTGATGCTTGGAGAAAAAGTTATGGTTGCCAGCGACAGTAAGCGTTTTATCAAAAAACTCGACAAATCCTTTACTATCAAATACGAAGAATCTAACTCCGAAAAATCACATACACAAAAAAAATACCGTATCTGGTCTGTTCACTCTGACAATTCTGGCAGTGATGAGAATGTCGCTTTCATCAAAGATATCACCAACGCCGTCAAAAACTTTGATGCCTTGTTCGCCTCTCCCAGTCTCGGTACTGGTGTCGATATTTCTGAGTATCATTTTGACTTAGTATTTGGTGTGTTTCACGGCGTTTCCCAAACTGCTACTGAATGCGCCCAACAGCTTTACCGTTATCGTCCAAAAGTCCCGTTTCATATTTGGGTGGCAAAGCGTCCTCCCTTTGGTTACAAGGATACAAACGCATCCAAGATTAAAGAGCGCTTGCTCCAAACCAATGAAATGACCGCTTTTCTGTTGCGAATTGACAGAGAAACGGGTAAGCGGGGAGCGGAGAAAGATTGGGCGCTTGAGGCTTACTGCCAAATTATGGCTAACCGCCACTATTCTCTGAATAATCTGCGCGATGATTTGCGATCGCTTCTCACCGAAATGGGCAATACATTTATATATGTGGGCAGTGATTCAGATCCTCAATCCCTTGAAAGTCTAAAAGCAGCAGCACAAGCTTTGGATAGTGCCCACAATTCGGCTGTTGCCAAGGCCAAGAATATTACTTTGAGCGAGTACCGTGCCCGTCAGAGCAAAGATTACCTTGACCCTAATGAAATTTTTGAATGTGAAAAGTTTCGCATTTCTGATTCTTACGGCATCGAAGTAACCGAATCGCTCGTAGAAATGGATAAAGGTGGTCGCTTAATTAGAGCCTTAGCTGGACTTGAAGCCATTTTAGCCCCACCCGAAGAATCGTTTACTGACCCCAAAACTGGGCAAAGTTATCCTACCCCACCAACAATTGTCACCCAAAAAGACCGCACCGAGCGCGACAATCTACCTTTGTGCATCGACTGGGGCAATTATTCCGCACGGTGGCTGGCTAGATTTAACCTGGGACTGCATCAAATTCTCACTTCTTTAATGAAGGGTGATGAAGTTACCGCCGATGACCCCACTTTGCTCAAGATGACGGAGATCGCTATACATTGTGCTGCTCACGTCAAAGCAATTCTTGGGTTTACTATTCCCAGTGACTGTAAACCTATTTGGTTGCTAGGCACTCTTATAGAACAGCTGGGGCTAAAGCTGACTTTCCGCAAGCAAGGTAAACGGGGTCAACAGGTGAAACTTTTCTCTTTATCTAAAGAGGAATTAGAATTTGCTCAAGAGGTAATTGCTCATCGCGTGGAAAAGCGTAATCAAAAAGAAAATCGAACCTATTATGCCCCCAAAACCTCTGCTGTGTATAGTGTAAGCCCCAATCAGCAGCCCGTATCCACACCCCCCCCTGATGCTATAGGGAACTCCCATTGCCAGGGGGAGGATACTACAGATGAGAGCAGGGGAGCGGAGGAGCAGAGGAGCAGAGGAGTTGAGGAGTTGAGAAACAAAGAAGAAATTTGTACAAGTTCTTTCCCCTCTGCCCCCCTGCCCCCCTGCCCCTCTGCTCTTTTCACTGATCGCGTTACGCTACTCCACTGTGTAGAAATACTTCGCTCTGGTATTTCTCGTGGAGTGGACGCAATCAAAGGCATTCTTAAACGATGGACTGGGGATTTGCGCTGGGAGACAGTACTGGAACTTGAGGCGATCGCAGCGAGTGAACTGCGACTTGTGGAATCTCTTGTCCCGGAATTTTATGCCTTGCTAAGTGAAGAGGTGTTGCCGATGGAGTTCTCCTAAACTTTCGTCATAACTCACCGCATCATTGAAGCAATTTCTACTTTTGCTTTCAGCAATTGTGCTGATGCTGCTTTGCTAAATCGATTTTTTGGTAAAATGGGGTCAATGCCTTTTCCTTACTGAATTATCGGTCACTTCGACTAAATCGGGTTTCCCGAAGTCGTCTGACGAAACCGGAGCAAGTAGCGCTAAAGATGATACCGCTCCCAATACTTGATCTTCTCTCACCTCCAGGTACTTGTACAGCTCGTCCAACGTGCGATGCCCAGAAATTTCTTGAATCACTCTTAAGGGAATTCCGGCATTACTCATGGAGGTGAGTGCTGTGCGCCGAAAGCTGTGAGAGCTTATGCCTTCAACTCCTACCTTTTTGCAAGCGACTCGCAATATCCACAATGCCGAATCCCGGTGCAGGTGGTTATTCGCTCTTGAGTGGTCAGCATTTCCAGGGAACAGCCAAGGAGAATCATCACGCGGTTTATATGCTTGCAACCTGACTCGCAATTCTTGAATTACCGGGATGGCACGGGTAGCCAGTTTCCCTTTCGTGTTACCTTTGCGAAAGATGATTTTGGCTCTGACTTTTCCTTTGGCATCATATACGTCCCGCTTAAGCAACGTCACTGCTTCGTTCACCCGACACGCTGTGTAAAGCATCACCGCAAACAGCGCTTTGTCTCGCAGTGAATCTACCCCCTCCGAGAACAGAAGTTGGATTTCCTGCAAAGACAGAATCTTTGCTCGACCATGCCTATCAATTTTCAAGGTTGCTGCCCCATCAACACCCCGCCCTGTTCTTATTATCCCAGTCCACGGGGACAGGAATTGCTACGGGGTGCAATTTCCGCAGCTATGCAGATGAGCTTGAGTGGATAATGAGGGCCTTTGTTGTAAGTGAAAGGGACATTAATTTTAAAAAACTGGATTTACAGAGCTAGACCATCATTTAAATTGCACAGAGCTAAAAAATCGAGCGTTTGGACACTAATTATTTAAAACTGACAAATAATTCTTTAATGGACAGTTGCGCTCCGTGCAATCGCCGCAGCTTTCACCTGAAAGCACCAGTTGTTGTAGTTAGCCAATATCAATATTGATTGATAACAATGCAGAAACGGCCGTTGGGACTTTACCGAAGGGCAAGTTAGTTTTTGATGTCTGAAATTACAATGTGTTTTCAACGTGTAGGTACCTACCTAAGTAAGTGATCGGTTCGTCTTCGTCAATTTTCCCAATTTGGGTGGTAAGGCACTTACCCGCTCATAACCCTGTTTTGTCACTCTCGGAAAACAATAATCTTAGCCAAGTTCTGAGGTTTTGATTTCATCAACATTTGAGGCTTTATTTCCTAATAGAAACTAAAATTTATAGCCAAAAGCTGGAAACTAAAGCTTCATAACCCTTTGGGCTATTGCATTCTCCCAACGTGACAAAACAGGGATAAAGATACGAAAGTACGATCCAGATCCACGCCACACAACGAGCAATTAAGAACAAGGCTGGTATCTTTTTTTGTGGTTCCCCCTAAAAATACACCTTTAAAAGAAAAACCTAAAAATCGGTGAAAAAATAAACTGAAAATGACTTTATAGTTAATAAGTAATACAACAGGTTAAAGAGCATACTCCTAACAGTTAACTACACAAATATTACAGGTGTAGGTTTGGGTTAAAGAAAACGGGCAAAGGTGCTTATTTTAAGAAACTTGTACAAAATTTCCCCCTGCTTCAGTGCCAAATGAAGCCTTATCCGAATAGCCCGCTATTTAATCGCTATCACGCCATAAAACTATAGAGTCATTTTTAGTTTATTTTTTGAGAGTGGCTTGATTCCTCTATAAAAAATTCTTCAAGAAACGGGTAAAACTTGCGTGCCAAAAACTCAAACTTTTCTGCAATTGATTCCGAACTTGTCCTGAATCAATTCTCAGGGTGAGGGAGATCCAAATAATAAAATGCCCAGCCGTCTCCAAAAGAGACGCTAGCGCGAACGATGAAAGCCCCGAACGCGAGTGCGTGACATGATGCGGCCGCCCTACCCTGATGGGCGAAGAGACTTTAGCTGATTGCGAGTTAATTTATGATGTCGTAAATTACACAGTTAAAAATATAACTTTAACATCGAACAAAACCCCCGTGCTGTATCATGATACTTGTCTAGGTAAACAAATAAGTTGATATTAGGTTCATTTAGCCTATTTACCTAGATGAGTATAATGCAGGAAATTTTACTGCATAGCGATGCTTGCAGTAATTATAATTGCGTAAAGCAAGGTATTTTATATTACAAAATATTTATACACAGGGCATAAGGGAAGGCACAGACATTGTTTGGCATGGTGGTCTGCAAATTCCCGCTCCTTTTAACACCCTCGATCTTGGCTCATATAAAGGATTAGTTTTTCAGAATCATAATTAAGTTTTTGCCGACCAATGGTCGGCAAATTGCGATGCCGATCAACCAATTAGTTGGTTGTGCTGGAGATGGAGGAAGTCGCCGCGACAGAACTGCGATCCAAGGAAGCGACTATGCCTGATTTTTACGATTGCGTCTTCTTCCATTCTTCAAGAGTCAAGCAAGTTTTCCCAGTGGGTATTAATCCTGTGGTTGCTGACACACCGAAATTTTTCAGCGCATAATTTTCTGTTTCTGCGTCCTTGAAGGCAAGTTCTACTACTGTTTGCTTTTCCTGCTTTGACAGAGGTTCAATCTTCACGTTTGCTGCGGTAGGAACAGGATTCGTTTTATCTCTGGTGAAATTTTTTACATTATAAAATTGCTCTTGTTCTGGCTTACCTGAGTTCAAGCATCCTTTAGACTTGACAAACAATCCTGTAGCCCAATAGCTATTAACAAAGTGTTGCTTATTAACAAACTGCACCCCATTAGCTGCCCAGACGTAAACGGGATCAACATATCCTTTAGTTTTGGGAATTTTCGTTTCGCTACATCTTACTCCATCCCGCTTCCTACTTCTATAATCTCCGCATACCTTCCAAGTTATTCTATATAAATTAGGTGTCTCTTCTACATATTGCCTTATTTGCTCCTGTACTTCCTTATCCTTTTGGCTTTGCACATCAGTTAACTTAGCCCCAGAATCATTCTCTGCCTGAGCCACCAAGTCTTTTTCAGACTGGCAAGCCCCAGTACCCGCACCTATCAAAACAAGGGCTATTAGTAAACCTATTTTATTCATAAAAAACTCCAACAATTAATACGCGAAATTAATTAGCGATTTTCTTGTTTAACAAGAAAGAATTCAGGAGTCAGTCGCCAGAATGGGCTAAACCTTAGCTATCCGCTAACAGAGTTGAATTTTGAATCGATTTAGCGTCTGAATAAACGGGTTTAAGTCCCCCACAAAACAAGAAACTTTGGTGGTCAACTTTCGTAGTGGCGGATCAGAATCCTCCACTAATTTATTCTGACTCCTTCTTTAAGCAATATCTACTTCTAAGAATGCTTGATTACAAGCTGCAAATATTATACATATTTGTTGCATATATGCAATCAAGTTTTAACAGTTTTTAGTTATAGTTCTACCCTTCCACAGCCATCGGCAACTGAAATCACATAGAGGCAATGGCGCACAGAGCGTCCAGATATATCGTCGCACTACTGTTTGATACAGTTCACAGCCCTAATGGTAGGTGAGGTGATAGCGACCTCTGGATCTTCCTATAGCGCAGGATGATTTTGTGTTACTACGTTTTGTAAAAAAGCAAATAAAAAATAGTACAACAATTATGAAGAAAGAACAAGTCACTTGAGTACGGAAAAAAACAGTACTAAAGTTTCTTCATCTTTTTAGTCGGAATATGTCATAGATAAAAGAGCAAAGTTGAGAAATAATTTGTGCGTGAGCATAATTGGCGTAAGTAACATCTAAATCAGCAATGAAAAAAATATGGACATTTTGGGAATTTGACCATACTTTGGGTAGCGCGGTTCGAGTAATATCAACCCCATTAGGGCTAGAGATATTTGCTGAAGATGTATTTCAGATTATTGCACCAGAATTAAATAATGAAAAAGTAGTGCCTCTGCATATCCAAAGTCGAGAACGTCATGTGGTTATTGGTGAGCAAGTAACAATAGTAAAAACTTTAAATTCGGGAGATATATATAATTTAAAAGGCATAGTGGAAGAACAAATGATTAATAATTTCACGCAATGGATAAGGAGTAATGTCTTACCGATATTTCAAAAAGATTTTTTTTTAGAGAATTGAGAACAAATCTGAATTATGAGGAGAAGAAGAAGAATGAGACAAACTATCAATAACAGTCAAAATGGAAATATTAATGGCAAAGCTGATATCTCGGCAATTGAAGCAGAAGAAATAAAGCTAAATGATTTAACACCAGAGCAGCAGTTAGAGTTAGAGAAACTAAAGTTAGACCTTGATATAGCCTCAAATGCAGATAAAGAGGCAGAAGAAATTAATAGAAAAACAGAAGAGGTAACTAAAACTCCCCCAAGAAGATTAGTAATAGTAGACGGGGGGAAAGGTGGAGTTGGTAAATCGATGTGGACGAGAGGATTTTTACAAACTTGTATAGATGAGAAAAGAAGAATTGTGGCAGTAGATGCAGATAATTCTAATCCAGATTTGTTGAGATATTATGGTGAGAACAGTGAGCATTGTCAAATACAGCAGTTAAATATTTTTAAAGATGGAAGTATAGATAGATTTTTTGATCAGGTAAAGAGAATGATGGAGCCAGAGCCAGATACATATAATCAACTGCCACCACCAGAATCGCTGTTTTTATTAGAATTGCCACCGCAATCAAGACAAATATTTAAAAGATTTATAGAACAAGAGTTTTTGGAAACAGCCGCCAATGATTATGACATTAGAGTAACAATGGTCGTGCTAATTAGTCGAGTATCAGATTCGGTAAAGCAATTAATAGATTTATACAGCTTTTGCGGAAATAAAGTAGATTACATAGTCGTTAGAAATTTATTTTATGGTGAAGAGTCAGAATTTTTTAGATATAGCAACTCATCAATAGTTCAAGAGATAAAGCAAGAGCTATTAAAAGCAGGAATCCCTTTATTTGATATTACAATGCCGAATTTGCTTGAATATGCCTATGATTATTTAGATGAAAAGTCACTAACTTTTTCTGAAGGAATAAAGCAAAAAGAACTACCAGGAGTGAAAATGCGGGTGAAGAGTTGGCTAAAAACTTTTAAACAGCAAATTTGTCCAGTTAAGCATCTCTTAGGGCTGGAGAGTATAAATGTTGAAATCTTCTAAAAGAATGGTAATGACTGTAGGTGACTCTCGTGTAGGAAAGTCTACAGTTATGAAACTGTTGCTGGAAATTTATCAACTTCAAGGTAAAAGATTGAAAGTTTATGATCATGATAATCGTGATAGACTTTTGGCTTACAAAGATTTAGTGTGTATTGAAAAGATAGATTTTTTCAATAAACAAACTGACAGGATGTTTATTGATCTGGTAGCTGCTGATATAGATATCATTTTAGTGGATATGCCGGGGCAGCACATAGACAAAATTTGTCAGTATATTGTTGAGTCTGAACTATTAGAAGCTTTAGCTGAATATGGATGGAAGCTAACGTTCCTGCAACCGATATCACATAGAACGGACTGCATAGACTACTTAACTCAAATCATCCAAACTGCTACTAACAATGCTAACTATGTGATAGTGAAGAATTATCATTTTGCGCCAGAGTTTAGGGAATATGACGAAAAAATGCAGAAAATTCTGTTAACAATAGGAGGAACAGAAATAAATTTGATGGCTTTACATCGAAATCACTATCAAGCGATGGAGAAAGCTGTCAAGCCATATTCACAAGTTTGCCAGGATTTCTCAATAATTTTATTTTGGAGAAGCTTCATTTTCCAGTGGATTAAAAATTTCCGTAATTCAGTGATGAATAACAATTTGGCTATTAAATATCTAGGGCTTGATTGATGACCAAAAGTAGGGTGTTGAGTGTGGGGTGTAGAGAATTAAGAAGATGTGGAACTCCTTGACGCAACTAAAATTTAATTGTCTTAAAACGAACCTGCAACTCTATCCCCTGCCCTGACCCGGTTTCAGCTTAACAAGCGTGCCATTCACCCTACCCCCTATACCCTACCTTATGACACTACAAGACACATTACAAGGCTACTCCCCATCAGAACAAAAACGCATAGTTGAAGGGGCATATCAACTAGGAATTACACCAGATGATCCAGTTTTTAGGATGATGGCGACACTAGGCAGATATGAAGAAACGATCATAGACCTCCAGGCAAGAATGGAGGCAATGATAGAAGCATGGGCAACATTAATAGACCAAAAACTGGAGAAGACAAGTAAATCCGCCGAGTCAATGCACTATACGGTTGTCTCCAGTGCTGTGCGTGATGAGATGAAAAAAATTAAGCCCACCGACGCAGGTATGAAAGTGCAGGCAGGCTGGGGATTGGGGACAGTATCTCTGGTGTGTGGATTAGTAGCGGCTGGCAGTACCTTGCTGGGTTCGCTGACAACGTGGAATCTGGTGCAGAATGTAGGAACGAATCAGTCAGTAGTAGTCTCACGTAACGAGATAAAGATTCTGCAATGGGCAAAATCCCAAGAGGGAAAGCAGATGTATCAAATAATCTTGAAGAATCAAGCAGCAATTGAAGCCTGTCAAACACAGCAGAGTAAAACCCAGGGCTATTGTTTAATTCAAGTAGGTAAGTGAAAAGCACTTAACCCGGATTTCTCACCACACCTCTCAAAGCCTGCGCTTGTGCAGGGGAGCAGGTTCGCTAGTGGGAGAGAACAAAAATACCAAGTTCTTTCTTTCCCCTCTGCCCCTCCGCCCCTCTGCCCCTCTGCCCCTCCGCCCCTCTGCTCCATCAAAGCAGGGAAGCTTGTGAGAAATACGGGTTAACTAACTTGGGTAACAGTGTTTGAGATATAGCCGAGTTCAGAGGCTTTTAGAATAGCATTGATGCGATTATCAACACCTAATTTAGAATAAATATTCCTAGCATGATTTTTGACCGTGTTTTCACCAATGAACAGCTTGTGACCTATCTCCTTATTAGATAATCCGGCAGCGATTAATGACAAAACATTAATTTCTCGCTCGGTTAAGTGGTCATCAAAGATTTTCCCTTTGATTTTGGGCTTGTGAAGAAGATTTAACAAACCTCTTTTAATAATTTCGGAATCAAATAAACTTTTATTATTATGAGTGGTTCTGATCGCCTCTAAAATCAAAGAAATGTTATTTTTTTTGAGAATATAAGAATCAGCGCCACTGCCGATAGCAGCATTGACAATTTCTTGAGAAGAATTGCAGGAAAGGACAACAACTTTAGTGTTACTGCGATAAATCTTGATTTGCTTAATGACCTCGACTCCAGAAATGTCGGGTAAACCAATATCCACAAGGACAACATCAGGCTCCCACTGTTTGACGATATTAATACCCTGCTCACCAGTAGAAGCATTAGCGACCATCTCCATATCTGGTTGCTGTTGAATAGCAGTAGTGATGCCGAGTCTGAATACCTCTTCATCCTCAATAAGTACTAATCGAATCATATAAAGTTTTGATTGTTAGATACTAAAATATTTATATCACAGTTATTGATGTTAAGTGTTTTAAATTATATATACAAACGTAAAATGAGAACAGTTACTTTAGAAAAGTATGGCAGTCCAAATTAAGTAAAAGTATTAGTACTAAAGTCTGAGTGAATAAAAATTTTTTCAGTCTAAAATAAAAATATTCGAGATGAAAGAAAATTTAATTAGCATTCATAAAAGTAGCAAAAACAACAATCTATCTTGGGAAGCATATATGCAGCAAGAATCTCTAAGCAAGCAATTGGATTTCTCATCTCTGTTACATGATGTATCAAGCAGTTTTAGAGCCACATCATTAGTGCTGAATCAGATAATTGATGGTGCTTATGGACAGTCTTTAGAAGAAATCAGACCTCTTTTGATAGGTTTGCAAGAAATGAATGAGCGAGGACTGGGCTTGGTTGATAGAAGAACGCCTTATTTAGAACCTAGTCTAGCAACGTTAGGGCAGTTTGATATGTTAGATTTTTTACAAAAGCTATATTTTCAATACAAGGTAATAGCACAGTATCATTCCTTGAATCTCCACTATGAAACGCAAGTAATATACAAGCATGAAACGCAAGTACGGGGTGACAGTATAAGTATTGACAGAATGTTATGCAATATCATAACTAATGCTATTAAGTACACCTTGCGAGGAGATATATTTATAAGACTGCTCAATCAAGATGATGATTTAATTGTTGAGATTGAAGATACCGGCTGTGGGATTGCCGCCGAACAGCTATCAAATATATTTATTCCGCTTTGGAGAGCGCCCCAAAGTAAGTTATCTGATAAGCCGGGCAGAGGAATGGGGTTGTATATTGCCTGGATGGTGGCTTCTGCTCACGGACTGAGTATGAGGGTAGATTCGGTAGCCAAACAAGGAACCAAATTCACCATTATATTTCCTTACAAAGATGACGAGATATATGGGGTTGATGATAGGATGTTGTCCAAATCACCAAAACAAGTCGGAAGTGGGAGTTCGGAAGTCGGAAGTTTTGAGTTTAAAAAGGTTTGAAGCTCCTAATTTTAATCATGGAGAAAGATCAGAATTATGGTGAGACAAGAATAAGTATGAAGTGTGAGATCGAAAGTCGGAAGTTTTGAGTTTAATTTCTGACTTCCGACTTCTGACTTCCGACTTCCGACTTCTAAAAGAGGTGAGTTGATGCGTTACTTATATGATGTGAAACTTTGGGACAGGATTGAAACAGGAGTGGAATTTCTAATTTTTGCGGCTTTGATGATTGCCGCTATCATCAAACTGGGGCACAACGATTTTTTACAAGCATTGTATTACATAGTATTAGCTGTCATCATCTCGCCCTGGTCACAATTCGAGCGGGTGACTAAGCGATATGTCTTAGTAAGTGCGTACATTCTTGGGTTGTTTGTCGGGTATTTTAGTTAGTCTAACTCTGGGCCGTCAGGAGAACGCTCGTTTTGTTGTTGCTGTGGCTGTTGCTGTTGTTGTTGCACTCTTATATCAAAGTTGATCAGCTTTTGTGTTTCTTGTGGTGAAAGGTGATTGTGTATTACTTTGTATTCTTCGTTATCATCTACTTTATAAGCACTAAAAGCCGATTGATTATCACTTTTGCGCCAAACAGTCAGACGCTGCATACCTTCTCTCATCAACAAATTTAATTGATAAGCCATGCCTTCATAGACCCGACCACCAATAGTATCTTGTCCCTTTGTAACGATAATATTCATTAGTGCAGGAATGAGAGACTTTTTAACAACCTGATTATTTTCAGTCTCAACCAATTTTGACTGTTGGCTGTCAACAAAAGGCAGTTTGCGCCCTTTAGTTTCTAATATCTGCTGCAAGAATGTCTTTTTCTTTTCATTGATCAAATCTTCAACTCTTGTTGACTTATCTATATCAGGTGTTTCCTCGAATTTATTTAAACCAAATTTTTGAGCGTACTCTTGGTAGTATTTTTCCTTAAGGGATTGCCTGTAATCTTCAGTACTTTGAGCATTTTGGGACAGGTCTAAAGTATTTCTCACCTCACCAATAATATTTTCGCGCTGTGTGGGGTCTAGTGCGGGGGTTATTGACGGTGAAGGTGGGTGTTTCTCCATCATCAGCGCCAGTCTGTAGGCCATTTGGTTGTCAGAAAAGCCACTGTTGCGGTTGATGATAGTGATGGTTTGGGCCACTGAGCTAGATTGCATAGGTATTACCAAAGAAGAATTCAGGAGTCAGGAGCCAGAATTCAGAATTGAATTCTGAATCGATTTAGTAGATAGTGCCGGCGGCAAGCGAGTGCGTGTACCCCTACGGGGATCTTGCTACGCTTTTAGCGTCTTTTAGATAGCGTCTGAATCATGGTCTAAAGCCCCCGACAAACTCTTGGAGACGCTGCGCGAACAGACATGGAGTATTCTGACTCCTGAATTCTGACTTCTGACTCCTTTTCATAATTCTAATTCCTGTGAATTAGTAGTAGGTTGTTGTGGAATGTGAGATTTTTGGGAATGTACTTCAACCTTGGGCGTATAGGTATTGTTAATAATCTGGCTACGAGTATTGAGCAAATCCTGAATCACATCACTCAAAGGAGGAAGTGAGATATTCGTTTGGCCAATGTTCTGCTGCTCGAATTGACTTTGAAGGAGAATTTTTTGGTAAAGTTCACGTTGCTCCCCAATAGTCAGCTTGCCAGTTAAGACAAGTTTTTCACGTTTTGGGTTGTTGTACTGATTGGCAACACTAGACCAAGTTTTATTAGTTTCTAAACCTTGCCAATGAGAGGCAATGTCAGGGTGAAGAGGCACGGGTGTATCACGTTTTGGGTCAGAATAAAACTGTGGCTGTGCTTCTGTAAGAACCTGCTCTCGCAAATCATTAACAATGTGGGCTAATGGTGGAAGCACAATATCAGTACGCCCTTTGTGATTTATCTCGCTCCAGGCAAGATTTTGAATCTGCTGGTAGAGTTCACGCTGTTCACCAACAGTTAATTTTCCAGTTTCCTGAATTTTAGATTGAAATTCTAAATGTCCTTGCGCTACAGTCTCATCACTTGAACCATCTTTTTCTAACTGCTCCCAATATTGTTTTAAAACTGGATGTAGTGGTAGCACAGCGTTATCTAAGTTAGAAGAAAGATTGGATCGTTTTGTTGGTTGTGATGGTGTTGTAGTATTAGGTGTAGTTGAGTGTGATACAGCGTTCTGTTGTTTTGGAGAATTAGAGCTTACTCCTTGTGGGTTTGATTGTGTCTTGCGATCTGGTGCGTTGGGCGTAGATTGAGTAGATTGGTGTGACTGATCATCGTTTAAATTACGGTTAATTTCGGGGTGAACGGGCAAGTCGATGTCACGGGTGTCTGTCGGGTTGCCAAATAATGCTTTGTAATTAATATGCAGTTTTTGAGCCAACAGTCTTAACTTCTCCAAATCAGCTTCAGTGATAGCCATCGCTTGGACTTGATGAGTCATACCAGTGTCAGTTTTCTCAAACTGAAAGCGAACAGCTTCCCGATTTGTACCCTTGTGTTCAGTTTTGAGTAATTGCAGAGTAGATGTATTGTCACTAGTTTGCCGAAAAATAATCCGGTAATTGCCCAAGGTTAAGTCGTCTTTCTCGAAGCTAGTAATACTTTGTGTGAGAATTTTTAATACCTCGTTTTCTTTGAAACTTTCTAAAATATTGTGTGTGCCTTTAGGAGAGACTGAACCAACGACAGAAGCTATTTTGCGAGGGTCTTCATCAACGGAGGGCAATTCTTTACCAGCTTTGAGGTAGTCAGCCACTAACAAAAACTCCTGCCTTTCAATAGGCAGAATGTTAATTTGTCTTTCTCTCCAAATTTTTGGCTCATCATCTATTTCTGTGTAAGAAAGTTTAATATTGCCTACGTGTCCCCATTTATCAGCTTGAAAAGTCATTAACTCTACATCATCATGACGACGATAGATACTGTATTTATCAGCGCCATGATTCTTAATTACAAAAGCATCAGCATGGTAGATTTTGCCACTGGTCTGCTGTTGTTCATCTTTCGCCTCAACACCATATTTTTTTAACAAAGTATAAGCAGCAAAAGCTATTTGTTTATTCTCGCTAGCTTCTAGGCGCTTTCTAAAAAAATTAGGCTCATAAAGTGTAACATTTTCTTTTTTAGCCCAAGAAGAACTAGTTACAGCAGTTTCAGTTGGCTGGGCTGGCTCAGGGGCAACATCTAAATGAATAATGTCTGAATCAATAACTTTTATATCTATAATCTGTGAACCAGGGTCAATAAATGGTTGACGACGATTCTTGTGAAATACATTCATGTTTGGTTCTAATTCGGGAGCATCTGTCACAGTAGAATCTCCTTTTTGTTGATCAACAAGGGAGGCAGGAGGCAGAGGGCAGGAGGCAGATCGCGCTTCGCGTCTCCCCTTGGGAGAAGGAAAACTGCTTTCTGCCTCCTGCCGCGACCGGAGTGAGCTTGGGTTTGAGTCCCTAACTGTTATCTCTGATTCAGTGGCACTCCTAAAGTGGGGGTCTAAATCCCCCACCAAATTCTTCCCTTCTGCCTCCTGCCTCCTGCCTCCTGCCTCCTCATCAATTGTTTTGACTGTGCCATCTTTGAGCTTGATAGTAAAACGTAAGCTATCAAGTTGATTTTGATGCCATTCTTCTAGAGCTATAGCCCCGGCAGATAGCTTTTCAAAACTTTCTCCTCCCTGTGCGGCTATAAAATCATCTACACCCTTATCTGGCCCTGGCAGCGTTACTACTTTAACGACAGCACCAAATTCTTGTAATAAGCTTCCTGTTTTCCAAATATCTCTTTGAATATTGAGCTTAGTTTCAGGCTTAGTTTCATAATCAAAGCAGATTTTGAAAACTCTATTAGGAGTAGCGAAAACAGCTAACTCATCAGCCAGATAGGAATCACCAATTTTCTTGCCCCACTCGTTTTTCGGTGAGCGATAGCCGGAGGAAATTCCCGGTAGTCCGATGGCTGCGTGACCATGCGATAGTAGACTAGCCGCCTTCTTCGCACCCTCTGTAATGACAAGTGGGATATTGTGTTTGCACACACAATACCAAAAACCACTCAAGCGATCGCTATCGCTGGGGTTTACTCCAGCTTTTGAGTAAATATTTTGGGCAATCACGCCTGGGACATCTAGCAAGAAAATACTCAAATCAACTGATGGTGGATGCTCATATTTGATGAACTTGCCTTCAACCAGAACAGTGAACCCATCTTTTTTTACGGTTTTGGGTCTAGGGCGGTTTGGCTTATAGCATCCCCATTCTTTAACTTGAGGTTGCTCACCAGGGGTAAGATTAGCAAATGTGCGCGGATCTACTCCAGAATTACACCACCAGCCACCTGCATCTAAGTGGGAATAGAGTTCTAAAAGCCTAGTAGAGAGGCTACCTGTATTTGTACGTGAAAGTTTGTCGCTGATCATGAGCCGTTCCCAAGCTTCATGTTCGCCACCGACATAGCTAAAATGAAGACTAGAAAAGTTGAGATGTGCAATATCTGGTGCGATCGCACTTCCTACTACGAGTTCGTGCCAATGTTGCGGATCAATATGTTCTGGGTGATGAGGGATATGTTGAGTATTTTGTGGCTCGAGTTTTTCACTAGTTATAGGAATTGTGTGGTTGCTAATCAACTCTACTGTTAAATGCTCATCGCCAACTTCATGAAAATTAGTCACTTCACTCTGCTCATAGTCTTCATGAATGTCATTCTTTTGCACAACATCTTTTTCTAAGATGGAGGAATTATCTACAATTTGAGCAAATGATATATCTTTGATTTCACCTGCATCCGTGACGCAATCATTTCTGTTTGTAAAATATTGATATTCCAGAGTATTATTGCTTTCGACTTGTATACTTAAAAAGTCAACGACTGTACCCGAAGGAGGAAGGTTTTTAGGAAAATTCGGGTTGGGTAAAACTGGAGGTAAATCAGGAACAGGAGGAAAATTTGACGGTGTTATATCATTACTACCGGGGAGAAGTTTAGGCAATAAATATGCCATCATCTCTTCTACTTGTTCTATTTCCTCATCTGTTACACCTTCAAAGTTACCTTTAGACCATTTCCAACCACCATCCTTATCAGGAGTAAGAAAATAAGTTTCTTCTCCTATTTCAATTTGACATTTTAAATCAATAGCTGATTCTATTGATTTGTAAATAAACTCTCCTAAAGGATAAATAAAAGCTCTAATAAAATGCTGACTAGCTCTAGCGTAAGCGGAAGTGAGTTGCAAATGTCGTTCATCAAACATATCTATTTGGGTGTAGCAGAGTAAAGGGTAAAGGGTCAAAAGAGGCTCTTGAGCAGGGGGAGCGGGGGGAGAGGAGAAGCAGGGAGAGAATTAAATTTTTCTCATTCCTCAAGAGCCTCCCTTGCTCAAGAACAGCTTCCTTTCTACGTTCTTGTCTAACCGCAACAGTTGCAGAATCGTCTTTGCAAATATTTGTTATGAACAGGGTTGTCGATGATGAGAGAACAAGCTTGACGTAATACCTCATATTGTTGCCAGTTAGCCCCTAAGCATTTGATATCCATGAGCTTACCTTGGGGTGTAATGCGATTAAAAATAATATGAATATAAATATTACTAGGTTGAATATCTAAAAAACAGATATACTGCAAATCATGCCAGCCGATACCGTGAATATATCGGTTAACAATTTTCAGACAAGATTCTTGATTTAGTTGGATGTAAGTGTTTTTTAGGTTGATGATAGTATATATGCCCAAATTCCTCAGCTTTCGTCTAGTTTTAGATAAAGTCTTAAACTCCTGAATAATCTGAAGGGGAGACAGACTAATATCAATAAAACTACCATTTGCTAAAATTTTCTCTTGAGATAGTGTTTGAATTAGTTCAAAATTATTAATTTTCAACTCTTCAATAGTCATTTTCATAACAATCAAATTCCACTATCAGATTTATTTTGATTAATCATGCTGCCGACTTCTTTGAATGTTAGTCCAGAATTATTAGAAATAGCTTGAGGGTTTTCGGGAAGCGGAAAGCGTGAATCAACTTGCTTAACTCGCAAAGCTAAATCTTGCTGTGAGGGAAATTTCTGTGTACTCTTTCTAGCTAATAAACTGACAATCCTTGCCCATTTAAGTTGATTGTATTTATCAATATTTTTGAGCGGCTCATTAATTTTGATAGTTTTGAGTAAAGGAACAGATCCCTCCTTTTGATTGGCATAAGCCGGATTAATAAAAACACATTTCCCAGCAATTAACTTCAGAAATTGAGCCGATTCAAAAAGCTTTCTAGTTTTCTCTTGGTCGCTGATGCTCGTGCTATTATTTTTACTACCAGTAGAACGGCTTTTTTGCTTGTACTTAATCTCTTCATCACCTAAGAAGTTGGAAAACAATTGCGCCGACTCGTTCTCACCAGGATTGAATATAAACTTAGTGCTGCAAGCACCAAGGATAGCCTTAGCGATATCTTTACCGTAGTTCTTCTCAAGCTGCCCCATATTTTGGAAGCCGATAATACCGCAGAAGCCCTCAGAACGAGATTCATTTAGCCATCTATATAAATCAGGTAAGTATATTGAAGGTAATTCATCCAGTGCAACGATGAGTGGATCAAGTCGCTTTTTGGCAATGTTACGGGCGATGGTCATGTGTAAAATGCTGGTCATGAGGGGCCCTACTGCATCTCGGCGTTCTCTGTCCAACCCAAAGATAATCATTTGCTTACCTTTAATTTCCAAAGGTAAAGTTGTCTTACCGATGAAACAGCCCAAGGTGTTTTTCGCCATAAAGCGAGTGAACATAATACTGGCGGTAGCGACAATGCCTGCAACGGTTTTTTCACTAGCTGCGGAACTGAACAACTGACCAAAGGCAATTTTTACCCAAGGGTTAAGTGAAGCAGCCATGAGGCGTTTGACCATTTGTTCACTAGAAAGTATCGCCGCGCAAGTCATAACATCCGCGAATTGACCGAACTCTTTAGCTAACATCAGAATTGCCTGAGTCAACTGATCCCCTGAAGGGCCGAAGAAACCATCTTCAGTTGAATTGCCCAGAAGTCGGAAATTCTTATTGATAACAGTGGAAATTTGTCGGGACGATTCGGCATCACTACTATCTCGAAGAAAATCTAGAGGATTGCAAACTTCAGATTCAGGAAATCCAGGTGCAAAGATGTGAACATCATAGCCCTTATATTTAGCATAGGCAGCAACTTTCGCTTGAGAAGGGTATTTGAAGTCATAAACTATACATGGAAATTCTTGATCAATTGCGGAGTAAATCATCGGGTTAATGGCGCTGAATGTTTTACCGCTACCGGGAGCGCCGATGACGGCTGTACCCCGTTGCACATCAGGGATATAGAAAGTAATGCCACCACCTTTTCTTTGATGCTTACCAATGTAAAGTGCCGCACTATCACATTGGGGATTGGCAATTTGCAAGATGGCTTTTTTCTGAGCAGTAGCAGTTTCTTTACTACCACCCCAATAACTGGTAGCGATTTTCTTTTTGTTATTATCGCCAAAAAATACCCTGAGCAAAATGTAAGCACCAAGCAAGGACAAAACTGTTAGTCCATTGGGGGTAAAAAGAGAGTGAGTGTACTTGCCAATTGCGTCATTATGATTTTGTAATTGCTCAAACTGAAATGTTTGACTAGTAGTTGTGTTAGTTGTCGCTAAAAACTTGCTCATAAAGGTATTGGAAATCGAAGGTCTACAAGTTTTGCTCTAACCGAAAATTCTTGAAGTAAAAATACTAAAGCATTAACAAAGTCGCAAGTCGCAAGTCGCAAGTAAGTTTTGTAACGGGGATTTAGAAAGAGCCACAAAACTTGCGGCTTGATAAAAGCCGGGGACTTAAACTGAACCGTTTGAAAGTTCTTCACTTGCGACTTGATGATTAATCTGGAAGTGTTGAGGGTTGACCGAAAATAATGGGGTCTTTTTCTTTGTATTCGATAAACGGAACAGGCCCGATAAAGTATGGGGAACAGGTGCGACCAACAAAGGGAATGGTTTTGCAAATGCGGAAGAACATGGCAGTTTCCATAGAACCGCTTGCTTCATGAATATCCCAAATCACTTGTTTAAATGCCGAACCAAAAGGATTTCTACCAGTTGGTTCTTGACCATCGTTAAGCACTTTCAAGATGCCAAAGCCACCTGTTACCTTCTGCACTTTGCCAGAAATCCATTGAGTACCTGTAGTCCTGCCGATACCTGCCACCTCTGCATGAGCGCAATTATTCTGTAGGCAAGGAACATTAAACCCTTGTTGATAACTACCGGAAATTGAGCGAGTCCGGTTTGCTTCTATATCTCGCAGTACAATGTCAACTTTACCGATGAATGAAAGGTCAAGTGTTTGCAGCCCTGGCAAATTATCCCAAGTCAGAGTAGACAATCCAGGTACTCCATTAATTTTGGAGTCTTGCCAATTCCAAAATCTATTAATAGATGTGTTTTCAATGTCGGAAATAGATGTTAGTGAGTAATTTTTTAAATTTATTACTCTTCCTAATGGAACGTCACGTAAACGAGAATCTCGGCTGGCGTTACCTATTGTGCCCCCAGTAATTCCAAATCTTCTCAAAAAATCGCTCACAGGTTTAACACTTGTAACATTTCTATTACCTAAGCCAGGAATCGCTTCGGTTAAAGATGGTAAAGTTTGCCATTGAGTTAATTGAAAATCATCTAATGTTAACCCACTTAAATTGATTCCTTGTACTGAAGCTATGGTTGAGATATTTAAATTTTCTATTGCTAATTGAGGTGTTTCAAAATCTCCCAATTCCATAAACTCGCTAATGCTTTGTCCTGCCGTCCAGGTTCTAGTTTCTGTACCTCTTGTGCCTGGGTAGGTAACACTGCCGCTAAGAGAAATAATCATGTCACTGAATTTGAAACGCGACCAATCAGGAGTAAACCCATTAGGAGAATTGATAACGGGTACTTGTGCTGAAGCCTTGGGCAGCAAAAAGCCTACAAAAGAATTCAATAGCCCATATCTTATGAAACTATGAATCAATAAGCTACCTACTAAACCCAAAAAAATGAAGTAACGTAAGGCGTTTTTATTGGGTCGTAAAGATGATTTCATAAGCCATTACCTTGCGTTAAATTATCAGAACTCTTACTCAAAGCAATTAATTTGTTAACTAACTCTTGAGAGATAGAAGCCTTATTAGCAGCAGTAGAAATGTCATCACCTGCTTGTAAATAACCAATTAACTTTTGCAAGCGCTGGTGTATTTCATCTTGCTGAAGAATCCATCCACTTTTAATAGCGACAACAATACCGCCTCGAATGTGGTTAATTGTTTGCTGTGTTTTAACTAATGATTGCAATTGAGGCTTCGGGGCTGTTTGTCCTCGTGCGACATCATTCTGAATTGTCACCTGACTATATTTAGGAGTGCCATTACTTGTTGCTAGTCGAAAACTGTAAGCTTTACGCTCCCCAGAGGATGACTGCGTAATTACTGTTAACAAAGTGGTAGATGTTTGCGGTATTCCGGGAATGTTTACTCTCTTGATCCGCCGCAGATGAATCAGCCCTGCACCGGGGCTAGAGCAATTCTGATCCAGTCCCTCTAAGCAACCGTCTGTGTCAAGCAGAATTTGCGACGGATCATCTAACCAAACTTTTTTAATCGTCTCTCCAATTTCATAGAAAGAAATTGCTACACCGTGACCATTCCAAACGTTGATAGTTTGTAGTTTGGCCTGCGTCCCACTAGCCATTGATTGAAAGATGGTGCGAACGACTGGTGCAGCAATTGTGGATAGTGGAGTCGCGGCGAGAGCCAACGCTAGAGTGCCGCTTGTAACTGTGGTAATTATGCTTTTCATGGCAACTCTAAAGAGCGATTTACATTAAAGGTAACTTTGGTTCCCTGTGGAATAAACCAAGTATTAGGGCGAGAAGTAATTTCTTGAGTATTACGTTGATTACGTTGGCTGATGTTTTGGCTAACTTGACCAAAAAACCCTGACATTAACGCACCAGTGAGATTGCGCTGATTGCCACTACTACGTTTGCGAATCCTGCCCGTGAATTCATCAGAAATTTCTTCTTCACTATCCGGTTGGTTCATAATCTCCCCAACCTTCCCTAATGCAGACACAGCACCGCCAAACAAGTCATTTCGTGCAATCTCGCCACCCCTGTCTTGAAATCTCCGAGCCAAGAGGGGTTTACCACCAACTCCTGTCACGGAAATCGCACCCGCAGAAATCGGATATTCTGTATTATCTAATATGATCGCTCTGACATAAGCGACAGCGTAACTGCCGCCATCAACCGAACCTAACTCGACTGCAAATATTGTTCCCGAAGGGATTGCCACTTGCCCATAGTTATCGCGTAAATCCTCTTGCAGTCTAGCGACAGACCTAGTGTTATTAGAGGTTGGTGTTTGTGTCTGTGTCTGCCCTGAATTATTAACTGTGGTTTGAACTAATGGGGTAACAATCACACCACTAGCAAAAGTGCCAACTGTCAAATAACGAGTTTGCTTACCTTGGAGAATTTGGCTTTCTTGAGGTAAATAATTGTTAGCTAAACTAATCTTGTTAACTTTAGGAGTTGCTTGCCACCTGGGGCGGATCTTTTCAATCGAGTCGCTTGAGTTTTGCGGTGTGGTTTGGTCAAAATTATTTGTATCTGTTTGTTCATTTTGTTCATTCGGTTGATTTTGAATTGCTTGAGCTTGAGCAAGATATGGATCTAATGAAGATTGTTTACTGGTGCTAGTTTCGGTGTATGCGATTTTGCCGTAAGAACCGATGCCTCGGAGTTTGTTCAATTGTTCAAGGGGATCTAGGGGCGTGAGTGTCCGTGCAGATATAGATGGTCTTGGAGAAAAACTCGTGCGTGTTGATGACTGAGTGTAGGTTCTAATCTGTTGTGGTGCAGTTTGAGTTACACGACGTGGTTGTGTATTTTGAACAGAACGTGGCGCAGGTTGTGGAGATGGTGGGCTAGATGGCACGACCTTTTGGTTTACTGAAACTGGTACTGGCGCTGGTTGGTCTAATTTATTTTTGTTAATGCGACCTAACTCATCTTCTTGATCCGACAGAGCGAGTTTTGCACGCGCATCACCGTCTCCCTCATCACTTTCTTGGGCTTGTTCAGTGGTCGGTATTTCCTGCGTTTTCAGAGCAATCTTTGGTGCTGGTGCGGGATTGAAAACACCATTGAGCATCAAAAATATTGCTAAAAATCCAACTCCAAAAGGGACAGCAATTATTGCTAGTCTTGACCAAGGAGAAGTGACAATTGTGTGCTTAGTCGGTACTAATAAACTTTCCGGTTCTGGTGCTTTATTAGCATTAGTTTTATTAGCATCATCTATTTCAAGCAAATCCTCTATAGTTGATACAGACCCTTTACCGTTGTCTTCGCTCATTTCCTTCTCCCGAAGTTTAAATCTACAATTTCTGTAATTTCTAATCCGGCGCGACGGGCTGCATAAATCTTCTTAGCTAACTCAGTGGTATTAGCTGGGATATATTCTGGATTAGAAATTGAAGAAACTGTAACGGTTTTATTGAAAGCAATTCCTTTACCTGAGTTATACTCACGGTCAAAAGTTACCAGTGTACCAATAAAATCTATTTCCCATTTCCCTGATTTAATTTGACGTGGTTGGGATATGAATCTGGGAATTAAAGATACTTGAGTATCACCATTGAAAATACCTGTCGGAGTGATTGATGCTAATTTCTTGAGAAAGGCGGGGCGAAATCCTTCATTTTCACTTAAAGCAAATGCAGCATCATAGGCTCTAGTCGCAACCCGACTATTAGATTTATTATTAAGTTTACCTACTTCTACCCCAGTATCTTGCTTAGTGATAGGTTCTCCTTTCTCATTAAATGCTTTTACTAATCCATCCCAATTAAACGTAGTAATAAATGTATCAGATACAAATTTTTTAATTACTTCATCAGACCGTTCTTTTGGGTCTACTGCTCTAGCGGCGATTGTCTCTCCTGATGAAAGTTGTACTAATGCCAATTGTTTTTTATTTAAAACACTAATTGCTCCATAACTTAGAAACTGTAATAACAGAGAAAGCGCAGCCATTGAAAATCCAGCTAGAGAAATTATTCCAACTCTTGTTGTTACATATTTGTTGTAACTAAGTAATTGTAATGGTTCTTTTGGTTGAGTTTTATTTTGATGATTTAGCATAGATTTTATTGTCAGAATTCAGGAGTCAGAATCCAGGAGTCAGAATGTTGGAGAAGAAGAGTGAATCCTTTTCAATCAATAGAAGAGTTATCCGCTCATTGCTTTTAAATTCTGGCTTCTGAATCCTGAGTGCTGAATTCTTACGTTTTATTTAGCTAATTTTCCGACTAAACTACCACCTTTAGTAGCAACACCTTTAGCAACCTCAATGGCAATCCCACTGTAAGTTTCAGCCGCTTTATTAATTTGAATTAAAACAGAAATACCACCACCAGCCGCTAAACCTGTAGCTAAGAATGGCGCAATTATACCAATTGTAAATAGGAAGAACATTGGCTGATAAGATTTAGAATCAGCGACTAATTGCCCGGCGAATCCAACAATGATATTGAAGCAGAGCTTGCCAAAACCTATACTGAAATATCCGACTAACCAACTGTAGATTGATTTAGCTCCGTAAGGTAGCAGAGAACCACCAACAGCTATAGGCCCCAGCAGCGCTGTTACGAGCATAGTCAATTCAATTCCCCATTGGTAAGCCCCATTCATTCCGACTAAAATTATCGTAACTATGTCAGTAACAGCAGACCCGACAAAAGCATTAATGGGAGATAAAATTAAATCAATTCCATTTGCTTTACCATCTTTCACATCATTAAAAGCATCGATAGCGCCATCAATGGCATCTACAAACCAAGAAAAAGCCCCATTATTTTTGTTAAACTTATCTGGATATTTTTTGGTTAAATCTTCTTTAGCTTGATTCAAACAGTTGATTTCTTCTTGTTGGCTTAAAGATGAATTTCTACATTTATTTACAGCAATACCAATAGCGCTACGTGCTGCTTCAGTTCCCAATGCACTTTCATACGCTTGCTTGAGATCGATTCCTGCCGCCGCTTCGCTAAGAACTATATTATTTACATTATTAATATAGTTTCTAATCCCCAAAGTTGACTTTCCTAGTACATCCCCCTTATTACTGAGCAAAAGAATTACTATTAACGGCCAAATAAAATCAGTATAAGCTCTTTGTTCTTCCCCCGCCATCATTTTTTTTGTCCATTCAACGACGAAGAAAGTTAGTGTTGCTATAGCGAATAAAGCTCCGACTGTACAAATTGCTGAATAAACACCACCTGTAATAGTTTCGTTCCAAAGCTCATCAAATCCTTGCGCTATTGAAGCTGCATTTTCTTTTGCTAAATCAGCTAAATCGCCACCATCTAATTGCGCTAGTAAAAACATGATTTGAATCCTTGCTCAATACAGTAATTTTGAAAGATATTTGAACGGTACATCAGTCAGCAGAAGTAGGATCTAGCCGTGCATTAAGTACGACTTCATGTAGTAGAGACAATCTGCCATCATCTTGGGAGTTCTCCTTTTTCCGTTGGGAGTCAAGATGATCTGCCACTTGCGTCAGCATCAGGTTAGAGTAAGCATTGTCCTGTCGGGCTAACAGCGAATCAGTACGTTGTTCTGCTAACATCGACACAATTAAGCCGTTCTGAGCAGCGATCGCTTTGAGGACGTTCTGAGAAGCGTCCATATTCTGAGCTTGGGAGGCGATATCACTGGCTTTTTGAGCAATTTGTGCAGTAGTATCAATTTTTTCTTGAGTTTGCTGCTGTCCTTTTTCGCTGACCACGCTAGCGACAGAAGCCAAAGCTAGGTCACGTGAGAGTTTCTGTGCTTTTTCTTGGGCGACAGGATAAGAATAATCATCCTTAAGTGAATCCTTCAATTGATCAGCCGAAGCAATCGGGTCAGGCGCACCCAATTGCCCGATAGAACTATCAATTGCCGCATTAGCGTTTTCTTTGATGTCTGCCCAGGCGTTGTTAATTTCATCAGATGCCCAGGCTTGAATTTCACCAACTTCACTTTGAAGATCCGAAACGATAGAACTAAAAAAATCGTTAATGCTGATGCCATAGCTAGGTGCAGCAATAAATAAACTGCCAAAAGTAGCAGCAGCTATCGCACCAATAGTTAATTTCTTCATGATCGGTTTCATATTAAGCAACCTGTTTGATTTTTGAGCGGGAAATCAAATTTTTAGCCAATTCTGATAACTCTTCCCCCCGAATCATTCTGATATAATCCTCACTAAATTTGACTAACCCAAGCAGAGGATTATCTTGATAGTGTTTGAGAAACAAACTGCGTAATTCCTGCTCGTTGGGATTATTAGCAACTGAGGCTAATAAACAGTAAGCAGGATAATAGCGACAGAAAGTTAGCTTGCCGTTATCATCAAGCAACCACTGAGAGTAAATCCCTGACTTTTTTGGATAAAAAGCTTCTGTACTATTGACCCTGATGATTTCGGTAGGATATTTAAAGCGAACAATGAACGGGTCAACGGCTGATGATTGAATCCTGCCTACTAAACGTGTAGTGATATTGGCAAATATCTTTTGTGCAGATGCGCTCTGATATATAGTCTCTGGTTCTTGGGCAGAAATAATAACGCGGATACCAGACTTAGCGCCATTGGCACACAATCGCCCAATTAACGAGGCGATAGCATCGAATTGGAATAAAATTGGTGCTTCATCCAGGAAGAATATTGAAGCTTTTGATGATAATGCGCGACGTAATGCAGCAGAGTATGCACTAAGAGCGAGTATGGCAGCATCAGCTTCACTCGATAAATTACGTAAAGCGAATACTAGCAATTTGGCATTAGTTCTAAAACTAGATGGGCGTGAGATGGATTGCCCGACCCTGGTACTCAACCAATAATTTATTCTCAGCCTGATTTGCTCTAAGGCTTCGGAAATCTCTTGACTCTTACTAGCAATAGAATCTAATTGTATAAAAGCTGGAGAACAAAAATTATAAAAATCTTTGAGCGTCGGAGTTTCGCTCCATTCTTTAGTCCCAAATCCAAAATGTATTGCTGACTTGTAGCGTGATTTAATTTCATCATCATTAAAAAACGTTTTTAAAGCTAAAGCAATGATTGACTCAATATTGGTGGTAATCGTTGGGCTGACACCAATCATGCTCGTCCCCATCACCATTGTCATCAGCACTGATTTGAGAAATTCCTTAAAATCGTTCAATCGCTCATTTCTCAGTTCTGCATCCAGAGGGCGCAAATCAGGAAGTTCAAAAAGATTGTTTGATTCTTTGGAGATGTCAAAGTATGCTCCATCTTCACCCAGCAGATTGGTGTAGTCGGTGAAAGTGGATGTCCCATCTGGCTTGGGATAGTCTAGTGCCACTACCGGAATATCTTGTGCTAGCGCCGGAGTAAGAATACCTGCCACCAGCACAGATTTACCTGAACGAGTTGCGCCGAAGACTGCCAAATTCTTATGATTCTGGTACAAGTCTAGATGTACTGGTGTGCCGCCTTCTTCTGCGATTAACTCAAACCCACTGCGATCGCCTGTAGCAGTCCTGATCAATGGCATCAGCCCTGGTGCTTCCGAACTAAAATATGGCAGTCGGCGGTTAAAAGGCTTGGTTAATAGTGGTTCCCAAACAAATGGGCAACACTGCAACCATAGTTTCCAGGCGTATTCTATTTCTCGGTCTACTACTGCCGGACGCAAGAAATAGCTGGCAAGATATCGGCAAGCTTCGTCTAATTCCCGTGGGGTTGGGCGGTGGACGAGGAAAGCAACTGCGGTATGCACTACTACACTACCTTTATATATTGTCTTCTGCGCCTCTACCGCTTCTTCAATATTCATCCCCGATTTGACATCAATATTTCCTTTATCTGTAGATAAAGAAGTGCTGGTAATTGATTGCTTGGTAATGCGTTGAAGATTTGTTTTAGAAATAGCTTGATTTGCCTTCGTTAGCTGACAAATAATCTCTGTATCAGAAATACTATCTCTAGAGATTAATTCCCATAGATATCGCAGTTGGGCTTGTTCGTCATACCATCCCCCTGGTTTTTGGCTGAAGTTAAGCGCCCCAACATATTTATTTTGTAGTCTTATCCATTTCCTATCAAAAAATGGCACAGATAGCTCATTCTCTAACAGATGGTGGCGGATATGAAAATCACTAGTTTGAGTTTCTACTAGTCCATTGGCGGAATCTATCTTTAGAGGATTAGGAATTGCTGGTGGCGATGACAGATTGAATTGCTGCCAAATCATTTCCCATATTTCTTGGGCACTCAGCACCCTAATCCCAAGTTTCATTTTACTACTTAGTATGGCTGACCATTGCAAAAAACCATTGCTAAAGGAATTTTGGAGGATATTTTCAATTCTAGTATTGTTATGGGCATGAATTTCTCCAGTAAAAGAAAACCAACCTTTTTCTAATTTTCTGATAACCGATTCGATAAAATCATGAGAGCGTTCATTATCAGAAATAACAGTGTATGTACACCATAGCCGGAGAAACTTATTCTTTCTAGTGCCACTTTGAGTTAATTCTTTAACTCGCAATCTTTCACTACGAATCAATAGCTTTAACGGATCTTGAGAGCAAGTTGACTCTAAAGAAGATAGTTCCTTTTGCCTATAATAATCCGAGGTAAAAGACCCTAAGTGTATTGTGAGACTTTCGCCTTCGGGAATTTCTTTTAACCCCGCTTCTATGCCCTCAAAGATCGGCAGCATTTGCGATGATTCTAAATTCGGATGAATTCCTAAACAATCAAAGCAGAATTTGATTTGAATATTTTCACCTTTTTTGAGAATTAATGCGCCTACGCCCTGCCTACCTCCTAAGTTGAGGTCGCAAATCCCCCCTAAATGGATAATATCTTCAAAGGGAGTGAGCATTTTTACAACACTAATCTGCTCGTTTTCTAATGCTACTTTACCTAATTTATCTTTAACTTTCTTAGAAGAATTTGGCATAACTTTACCAATCACTGAAATTTAACTAGAACCTAGAACTTATTTTTCTTCCGACTTCCGACTTCCGACTTCCGACTTCTGTTTCTGTTGTATTGATTGAAATCTCATATATCCCCTACTAATTCGAGGGACGCTGACGAACTTACCGAAAAAGTCTTTGTTTGTAGAAATTGTCCACCATGTTGCCCATCCCCAAGCAATACTTAAGCTAGTACCTAACCAACTTGTTTTCAGTAGATAATTGAACAGAAAAACATTGACCACTGCTATTAATGTCCAGGCAAATATTTGGTCAGCAGGGAATGGCCCTAGTCTTGGTCTTTCTCCTAAAATCCGATTTACTGTCCGAAAATCATGTGTTTTTGACATGTTTATTGATTTAATAAAGAGTTATCAGCTATTAATCCGAATGCGTATGTATCAATAACTGATAACCAAAAAAAACTTTTTACTGAACAATCAAGCCAGTAATTAAATCTCCAACGAAAACTGCCATAACTATGATTAATGGAGTTCTTGCTAGTGTCTGCCAGTCTTCATCATTGCGTGCGGACTGAATAATCCGAACTAAACTGATCCCAACATATAATAGGAATAAAGCTCTCAATACATTGAAAAAAAGTTCGATAACTTCTGATGTTTGTCCATTGCTGGCATTACCAAAAGTGGTGGTCATCCAAGTTTGAGCATTATTGAAAAACTGAGCATTAGCTGGAGCCGCCGCAAAATCAATTAGACAAATTACTGCTAACAGCGCAAACAACACAGCATAGAGATTAACTCCATACTTTCGTTGTAGTTTATCGAAGTTAGTAAATAATGCTTGTGATTGTTTCGGCAAGGCAATGACGATGGCGGACGCAATCATAAATCCACCCATCAATATATTGTGGACGGACATCTCTGCTATCATCAACACACCAGTCACACCCATGAGTGTAAGTGTGCTTTTTGTCGCCCTCTCATTCTTTGGAGAAGGTGAGAGGGTTGCCGTTGCCGAAGCGGAAAAACTTTCTAGATATTCGTAGTCAGTACGCATCTCGTTCTCCTGAACGATTGGATGAGGAATACGCACATTCTTAAATAAGTCAGCTTCAAGATGGAGACACTTTAGTACTAAAAAAAAATAGCACAAAAGTACTAGTATAATCTTGCTAACATTCATTCTCTAAGTATTTAGAAATCAATTATATTGTTAGCAACCTTTTTGCTTGACATATAATCCCTGCAATTATTTCTTAGTATAAATATTTCTGTAATTAGCTCAGTAAGGTAAGAATGTGGAGATTGACTTTTGCTTGGTTTTGTGTGTTAAAGCCTGTTTAATACAATACATACGTTTTTGGCAAATTGTCATCACAGCCTGATCGCAATCGATATCATTCTTTGGCTGATGATAACGGTTGGATGTTAAGCCGATCGCCAACCTTGATATTGGCAGCGCCTGTTGCTAGCTCTAGTACTTGATTGGCAACTTTCCCTTTGTAGATGGGGCAAGGGTTTTTGTAGCACGGTTTGGCATTGTAAACCGCAGTTGTCACCACATTGTCCTTAAGATAAAAGATGTCTAATGGAAAATTCACCTTGTACATGCAGAAAGGCACATTATAAATTTCTCCTCCCAAATTGAATAACATTCCGCCATCGCCGTTTAAGGATGCTCGAAATTTCAGCCCTTTCTCTAATTGCTCTGGTGTAGAAGCGGCTTCCAAGTTAAATGTGCGCTTGCCATGAGTGAGAATGTGCGTAACTGGTAAATCCTGGGGACGAGTTTGGACGTAACCAATCGCCACAGTGCCAATGATAATTGATACTCCAGCGACAGGGCCTAGTATGTTCAGTAACTTGAAGGCAGCAATGTATAAATCCTTTTCGGAATTAATTTTTAAAGTTTTCATGTTTCACCAAAAATATCAACATTGCCGAGACTATATATAGAAGAATCAATTGGACTAGATGGAAGGCCATGCAAAGCCGCAATGTTACGCATACTTTCAACTCGGTCAGCTTCGCGGATGGCCAGAGGATTCATACTCTGCCTTGCTGCCAACAATGCCGACAATGTAATTCCTAGTGGTGATAGTTCTTGAAGGGGAGAAACATCATCACCAAACATTTCACAGAAAGTAGAGATGGCCGCACGTTCAACAATGGCTTGAATCTCCGCCCCCACACATCGCTGCGTGGCTTTGAGTAACCTTTTCCATTCTTCTTCGCTGTACCCATCGCCCCGATCGCGGAAACGAGGATCGAAACGGGCTAAGTGAATCTTGAATATTTCGTGCCGTTCGCCGTAATTTGGGAGATCCACCTTGAAAATTTCATCGAAGCGTCCACTTCTGGTTAGCTCTGGTGGTAGCCATTGAATATTGTTAGCCGAAGCGATAATTAAAACCTCACTAGTACGTTCTTGCATCCAGGTCAAAAGCATACCAGCGAGGCGTTTGGATAAATCATCATCCCCGGCAAATCCCTTATCAAAATCATCGAGGTATAAGATTACACGGTTGATTCGGTCTACCAGTGCGAGTAAGTTCTTTAGCTTGTACTCAGCCAAATTACCGTAACTGCGGAAACTACCCCACTCCAAAATAATTAGAGGTAGCCCCAATTGTGCAGAACTTGCTTTAGCCGAGTAAGATTTTCCTGTTCCCGGTGGGCCGATTAGTAAAATCCCCTTGGGTAAGCGCAGATTATACGCTTTCGCCAATGAGGATAGAAGGCGCTTATAAGTTTTAAACGCTTGCTGGATAAGTTCTAAACCACCAATGGGTGTGCTTGGAGGTTGAAGGAACTGAATATTATAAATTCGCTTAAATAGGTCAATTTTGTAAGCGGACAGTTGAGACACTAACTCATCCGGTTTAATTTCACCAGGAGCGCTTGCCTGTCTGATTCCATAGTCAATGTCTGCCAAGTACATGCCTATTGAGGCGTTCGCCGTGGCATGAATATCGCCACAACTATAATTAGGTAATATTTGGGCTAAGTAAGTGCTTATTTCCTCTATAGCTGGCAGTTGTTGAATGACTGTTGGAACTTCGGGGGCAATGTCAGATGACACGGTGGCGTTTGACCCTAAGAGAATCGCTGCTTTGTTAGCATTGCAATTGTACAGCTTTAGGTTAATGAGCGCTGACTTAATCCACTCGGAAGTCAGAAAGAAATCGGGGTCAGTGGTAGACTCTCCCAGCCAGGGGAATATACCTTCTAGTATCAGGATTCCTGATAAATCAGTAGTTTTCCAAAACCGCAGAATTTCAAAGTAATGTTCGCGTCGATTCTTGGCGATCGCCTGATACTGCTCAACTCTTTGTAAAGTTAATCGCTCCTCATTAGTAGATAACTGGTGTAGCGCATCATCCTCCAGCGTCCACAGGTAACAGTTAATGTTGTATTGCTGGCATTCACTGGCGAGATTTGTCAAAAATTTGAGTCTTTCTTGTAATGGAGACTCGACAGCTATCAGCTTATTCTTAAGTTTGATTAGAGAGAATATTTGCTTTGTTAACTCATTACTCATCAGGATTTTAGCTAATTTTCACCCCAATATTATTGATAGCTAAAACTCTTTACTAGCTACTTTAGTACTGAAAAAATCGGTACTAGAGTAGCTTGACTTTTTTGCAACTATAGCTCTAATTCCTCGTGGTTTTGTTGTGAATAACGTTGTTGCGATTGATGGGAGAAATTGATTAACTGCGTATTCCAATCCCGACTTTCGCACTTGAGTTGAGTCGAGTGTGGCAGTAGCTCTTTAACAGCCCGTGCCGTAGTTGATTGACTAAAAGCTACCTGTACACAAGGAACATTACGTAATCTTTCAACAGGTAAATTTGAAGTGTCATCTACTGCCATGTAAACTGTTCTGTTTTCTGGTATTCCTTTAAAGAGATATTCCAACATGGCTACTGAAATGGTATCAATGGGAGAGTCAGACAGTACAGCAGTGCTAGTTTTATCACTAGGCTTTTTCCCCAAAGTAAAGTAAAACCAGCTATCACGGCGAACAGTACCTAACTCATAACCAGAGAATTTATTGGTTGTACCTTCTAAGAAAGCCCCTTTGGTATTCCCTTCCAAGTCCCGCATCACAAACACTACATTTGCTTTTGAGTCGGCATAAACTAAACCCTGGTTATGTAACATTTGTACGCAATCAGAAGGTATGCCTCGTTTCTGGGTTAGGTAATGTTCAACGCCTGACCAGTTAGCTTTATCCTCAATGGGTGGGGTGAATTGGGATGCTGGTTGAGTTTGGATAATAAGAGCCGCAACTTTTTGAGCATGAGCGCTCGCTGCACGTTTTGCGCCGACTTCACCAAATCGCTCCCCGATCCATGCGATCGCTTGGACTTGGTTGCATTGATTAACGTGTTTCACTAAATCAATTGCATGATTACCTTCAAAATTAGAACCGGGAGCAAGACCGCTAAATTTAGAGCCATCTATATTAATGGTGTGGTTTCCTCCTACCCATTCATTCCCTTTACGCCACAGTCCCAACTCCCAAGCAACATCATCTAAAGCTAAATCAGTTGACCATTCGGTAAGTTTTCGTAATTGTTGATTGTCTTGTTCTAATTGTGCAATTCTGAGCCGTAACTGTTCATTTTCAAGTGAAAGAGCTTTGGCTGTAGCTTCCATTTCCTGTTTTCGCTGATTCGCCCTGTCTCGGTCGGCAGCTTTGGCCTTCAATTGCGCTGCACTTAGCTCATCAACTTCTAAGTCACGCCCCTCCTCCACAATGCGGTAAAAATCCTTGATGTCCTGGTGCTGGGCTTTGCTTCCCTTGATACCCCGCTCTAGTCCAATTAGCCGCATTGTCTGGTAGTACGAATCCTGAAACTCATGAATTTTCTGCCGCCCGTCAAAGAAATGATTACAGCGCAATTGCCCCTGATCATCAATGGGCACAAAGTAAGCGTGAATGTGCGGGGTGGCTTCATCCAAGTGTAACTCGGCTCTCACAATGCGTGAGCCATATTCATCAGCCAACCACTGGTGAGTCGCTTCTACCCAGTCATCCAACTTTTGTTGTTCATAGTACCCAGCATTAGTTGGGCAGTCGGGACGGAAATAACTAGGCGATGCACTCAACAGTAACTCCACACAGTACACTGCATCAGTGCGAATCTTCCGCTTCTGCTCATGTTCCCCTATCTTGGCTAAGACTAAATCCTCTAGTCGTTCCTCTGGGTCGAGGCTACCGATGAACCGAATATTTTTTTGAGTCGGATCTGCATTCGGGGTTTCTCTTTCTCGTGCAGTGTGAGATGCACTCCCTGATATATTACCCCGCTTTAATTTTTTTAATCGCGCGATCGCGTAGCTCATGGCTTCACATCTTGGATAAACTTGGTATGATTTTGTTATCACGCTGATTTACCCAAAATCGGAGCAATTGCGACTAGTCGCCAAAATAGCTAAATTGCTCAAATGCGAAAAAGTGAAGATAGTCGTAGTAAGTACGATTATTTTAGCGGCTTGAAAGACTTTTTGAAGGAACTCTAATACCTAACTAGCTCAAGTGCTTACATAGCAAAGACCCCAGGCATTTAGTCGCCTGATTCTAAGCAGTGAATAATTTGGGTACGAATTACGCACGAATACTCATAAATGAGGGAAAAAGCGCAACGCAGTGAAAACACAGTGGAAACGCAATTGAGAGAAAAAGGGGGATTTCTCCGCCTAAATACTCATTTAGACTACCCGCAATACTCATTTTTGTATCAAGTATTGCAAATGTAAACAATAAGACAACTGTACTGATTTTTAAAAATGGACAAACAGGGAAGCAAAGACGTTGAACTGCCAAGAGTAAAACGGAGACATGATTCTTGGGATGGAAGAACTATTGAATACTTGGTGAATCATCGCTCAAAAAAGTCGGCAGGTGAACTGACAATGGAAGCAGTGACAAGTTACTGGCTAATAGAAGCATTAGTGGGAAAGGTAAGTAAAGAGGAATTTATTGAAGCTTGCTTGTCGAGTATTGGGGAATTGGAAGGAAAGCTAGTAAAGATTAGAATTTTAATGCAAAAGGTTTCTAATTCTTTTGAAGTAGAGAGTAGTGCGATTTTGCCACTACAACAAATAGAGCAGAACAAATCATCGATTTTAGAAAAAAGCTTGCCAATCTCAACAAATGTGATTCGCAAAGAGAAAGAAGAACAAGAGCAACTAGAGCAAACAAGTCAGCAGGAAGAATCCTTACTATCTGATGATGACTTGGGATTAATGGACTTGAAAATGACACCAGACTTATTAATGGCTACTCAATTGTTGGGATTTGACGAAACAAACGGTAATAAAAATTTATGACAACTACAAATACTAATCAGGACAAATCAAGCCAAGTCGTACAGTTTATACTGACGGCAGACTTGGGGGGTAGTTCAACCAAAGCGATCGCCCAGATTTATCCGGCGGGAGTGCCATTTGCATTGTGGATGAGTCCAGAAGTTGCCGATGTGGGAGAGGGTTCAACCAAACATTTAACTGTAGATGCGCTGCCTGATGATAGCGCTTGGGTGAGAATTGGTCAGGAATATTCTGTCTTAGGGAGTATTGCAAAAAGAGAGTTTGCTGGAACTGCGGCACTGCAAGATTTGAAGTCTGAATATGCCTTATCAAAGGTTGCTGGTTTGTTGTGGCTAGCTAAACGTCAAATAAATGTAGATATTCACGAAATGTTTCTCCAGATTTTGCTACCACCTGGAGAAGAGAAGAATGTACAAGATTTGGCTAAAAAGTTTGTCTTGAACTATAGGCAAGGAGTAATAACGCCAACAGGAAGAATGAAAATTAAGGTCAATAGCTTCAAAAATCTTCCTGAAGGAACAGGTATTATTTCTTACAGAAATCGCGCTCTAGGGAATGTATTTTCTCAAAAAAATATAGGATTGTTAATGCTGGGTCATCGTAATGCCAGTTTTACCCTTTCAGAAAAAGGGAAAGTAGCAAAGAAGGAATCGACAGACTTGGGGATGAATTGGGTGTTACAAAAGTTTGTCGAACGTACTAGCGTAGGACTATCGAAAGATGATCCGTGTATAGCGGCGGCTTTAGTGGAAGCAAGTAAAGGTAATTTCACTGCATTACGAAATTTGTCACGTAGGAATACACCATCAGGAATTAACTCGGATTTAGAGTTGTTTAAATCAGTTTTAGAAGTGATTCGGGATGAATACTGTCGAGCATTGCTGCGCTGGGTCAAAAACCATGTACCATTAGACGAAGTTCTCATCTGTGGTGGTACTGGTGAGTTTGTGCGTCGAGAACTGACACAATATTTTCAAACAGAAAGCATCCCTATCGTTTGGAATGGTGGAGTAGTTATTCCCAAATCATTAGATACTGTTGGCTTGGGTGAGCGACTGGCTGATGTTTGGGCAACTCATATTAGTTATGTGAGAATGCTGGATGAAAATTTTTGCTATGAGCGCAAACAGAAATTAGTACCAGATTCTTATTCTCCAGCAGTTAATCATCTCACTTCTATCAATAGAGTGTAGCTCATCTCTTGCACTTGATGTTAGACAGATATTCTGTCTAACATTGTAAAAGCCTCTCTTGGTAAGAGATATGCTTCAACTTGCACCTTACCTCATCTGAAAGTGCGATCGCTCTAACAGTAACAAGCGTGAACAATTAACATTGGCAAATTAAGATGGCTGAAACGACACATTTGCAAGTACAAGAATTAGCCTGCTTTGCCCAAGAGCAAGACTTCAATCAGCAATATCGACAGTATTTCGGGGATGTCTGGGAAGAAGTTGGAGTTAAAGATATCTCCAAAATGACCATCCAAGATGCCGAGCAAACCTTGAAGGTACTAGCTGATAGTGAAGCATCTCCCCAATTCATCAAATCTCTACTAGCACAAGCAGCAATTGATGGTGCTACACCGCAGGTTTTGGAGTATTTCTTGAGTAGTGACATTGACTCAGATGGGCGGACTCTGGCACAAGAATTATTTCAGGATCAAACGAACCCGTTGGAGGCGGATACACCTCTATCACCATCGAAAGCACAGGTTCTATCCCCATCTCTACAACCAGATTTTGAATGGGAAATATAGCATAAACTCGCTAACTTTACTAGTTACTCTAGTACCGATTTTTTCAGTACTAACGTAGCTAGTTCTTTTTAGAGGGCATATTTAAAATTCTTAAGTTAGGTATGAGTTCCACTTTTCAAAAAGCACACTAGCAGTCTGCCAACCCAAAAATGCGCTTTTTCAGACTGGGGAAAGGTAAAAGGATTTAAACCCTTTCCCCCTGCCCCAAATCCTTTACTTCGTGGGGGCCCCACCTTCCCCCTTACCCCGCTTTCGTCACGAAAGCGAACTACTAGGGTGTAGTTGAATTATCGATTACACCTGTTCCCTCAGCTAACTCAACAACTAAAGAAGGCCATACTATGACTATATTAGGTATTAATAGACCTTTAGATACAACCCAGGCAAAACTGTGGGACGAGCGCGATTTGTCTACAAGCGATCGCCGCCGGGAGCATCTAGAAATTCTCCTGTGCCAGAAAGTACAGATAGGTGAAGACCCTACCTTGTGTGAGAAAGTATTAGATTATCTATATTTGTCGGCATTTCAGCAAAATATCAATCGCATTACTGTCCAAAAGGAAAAAGAAAGGTCAGTATTTGCCTCCCTACAGCAAGTGATTATTACGTCTTTTGCTATTTTAGGGATGTTTGCGTTCCTTGCCGCCGCTTCTAACAAGTCAGTTGTGCGATCGCCTGGGGTAATCCCTCCAGCTATAGAACGGCAAGCCAATTAACCAAACAATCCGCTTTTTCGCCCAGTCGCAATACAACTCTTGGAGAGGCTACGCTCAGTGCAAGGGGAGCAATTGCAGATGTAAAAGGATGCCATTAAAAAGCTGAGAGCGTTGTTTGATAATGCTTTCAGCTTATATTATCACGGCTCATTAGCTAAACAATTAGAACTAGTGACATCGAATGATGCTAATGGAGAATATGAGGCAACTGATGAAAATAATGAATCTCCAAAAGATGATTTGTTAATGTATAAACTCATAAAGGCTGATTTAGTTGGGGGACATAATCAGCTTTTAGAAACTGAAAAAGTCAAGCAAGAACTGAGTAAATTTGTCCAAAGTGAGTGGAGAGATATAGCACTTGGGAGAACTTTAACATTTGATCGAGGAATGATTATCCCATCCAAAGAACTAAAAAATGGTGAAATTTGTGTCTCTTGGATGGATGAAAAGGAAAAAGTATTAAACTTTCGTTCTCCCTTTCTCAACTCTAATGGGTTGTGTGTATCTACCAATAAACATGTTTTAGACCGTTTAGCTCCAGACGGTGAACCATTGCAAGGAATAATTGTAGTCAACGATGAAGACCACAAACGTATACTTGCTAGGATTGAGGTGCTAGAAACTCAAGGCATTGAACACAACGAAGTCAATCCTCTCGAAACCGAATCAGAACGCCAAGCACGAGACTACGATGGTGATTGTATTGGTGTAGCACGAGCCAGCTTATATCCTAATTTAACAGCAGAGGCAGAGCGAAGAAATCTTCCCCAAAACGCCTATTCCCCCACAGTTAAGCTCAAAAAACAGTCATTTTATGATCCCAGCGATGGAAGCCAGCCCCCATTTGAAAAAATCGCTATCCACATGAGCGATAGCATCAGCGTAGGCATAATCAACAATCAAGTGACAGCACTAGAGGCATTAGAATCGGAAATTGAGGTACTTAAAACTTACGGAACTATCGAACAACAGTCAAGTTATCTAGACCAAGTTTCTAACCATTACGAAACCCTGTTTGAGCAAGAACGCCAGAAAGAGCCAAAGTTAATTCGAGAAGAATACAAGCCTTATATGCAAGGGTTTGTTGAACTTGCTCATTCTGAAAGAACCCCAGAAAATATTCAGCAGGCGATGGATGTTAACCGCTTGATGTACCGGAGCATGATTGAAGAAGGATGTTATCAAAACCAAATAGCGGTTGATTTATTCAAAAGTGCTAAAAAACCTGAGATGGATAAAATCAGGGAAAACAACCGCTACTTGTATCGTGATGTTAACTATATTAAAGATAAGAAGTCGCGTTCAGTTTATTTAAACACAGGTATAATACCAAAGGGCTACTCACCAGTAGAATTATTGATTAGCCAAACTAATAAATATTTCCAAGAATCACAGTTAGAATCGCGTCCCATTGTCCAGTTTAAAGACTTGTTCCAAGGAGTAGAATTTACACCACAGCAGAAATTTGCAGCGATCGCCGCCAAGTACGAGTTTGATCTGAAATTCAACGCTGCGGTTCGTGCCTCAAGGCGGCGAGAAACAGAGTCTGGCCCTAGCGCAGTTGTTCAAACAGATTCAGGAACGCAACTCGAAATTACCAACCTCACCCGCTACGGGCATCCCCTAATCTGGAAAGCCCAGACACTTAATATTCGCCTAGATGAGATTAAATTCACAAACAGTGAACGCCCCCATAAATTATTAGCAGTTGCACAGATAGATGGTGAGATTGGGGAGGATAAGAAACCCGCTTACCGCAATCTGGGGACAGTTAGCCAACAATCTGTGACTGACCATAACCTCAAGGCGGGGATGACCATGCAGGGAGCTAAACTCCTAGAACTAAAACCAGAACTTACTAGAAGCCAAACTAAATTACTTTTCGACAAGGCACTAGAGGCGGCTCTCGCATTTTACGCTTCTATCCCAGAGTCAGAAAAACTTGCATCCGCTGCCGCCGCTTGGAATATCTGTGCATCCCGCCAGGATGAACTCGAAGTTGCAAGGAAAGAAAACGCAAACCCCCAGGTGATCGCTAAAAAAGTTTCCAATTTCGCCTTCGCTGCTTTCCCCAATGAGATTATCTCCCGCTTGGAGAAACTGCAATTTAGCGAACCGAAGTTAGTCACACTTAATAATGAAGCAAATCAATTTTTGGGTCGAGACTGGAATCCAACCGAAAAACACCCGGTAGAAATCAGGGCTAGTCACCACCCACCGGGGCATGAGCGCCACGTTTCCAGGCTGTTGTTTGTACAGGATAGTGACGGCGAATATAAGGAATTCGCCATGCTCGAAACCAGAACTGCACAGCTTCCCATTGGAACGAAAGCGCAAGCAAGTATGGTTGGGGTAGAACCAGCCACAGCATCAGCAACTATTGGACAGCCAGGAAACGAGCCGGTTGAAATTACTATCCGCGAACTCAAGAACTTCTCTTATGCAGGACTTGTTTTTAATGCCGAACCCGTAAACTTAGAATTTGGCACTGTGCCAGTGACTGATAAAACAGTAAAAATCAAAATTGATGCTTTGACCCTGGGTGAGTTAGACAGTGATTTTGTCCAACAGTTGAAACAAATTGATTATCTCAAAAATGGTAATCCTCTAAAGTTAAAACTTACTTCTATCTCCGAAGCTGGAGATCAAGCTTTTGTGCTGGGTGAGTCCCCAAATGGTAATCTCCTCAAAATCAATAAAATCAACTTTTATGATTTTTCTGGTCAGTCATTCTCGGATCGAGATTACCGAAAACTGACTATTGAAACGCCACCTTTAAAAACTAGAGATGCAGTATTTCTCAATGGTGAACCCTTGGGGGTATTACATTTTAAGAAAGACAAAGACGCGCTCAGACAGCTTGGATTGCTCAAAACCGGACAACTTACCCCAGCCCCCGCTATTATTCAAAGTAATTTTTCTGTTATTTGCGCTCAAATTGACCCTAATACCGTTGAATATCCCCAAAAGTGGACGAAGGAATTTCAGGCTTTTGGGACTCAATCAGTTAATCCTCAACAGCAGGAGATGATTGAGAGTAGTGCGAATATTCTACATCAAATTAAAGAACGTCCTACTTTCTTATTTTCGACAGAATCAAATAAAAAACTCGGAGTCATGGGCTTGGCTGTTGACAACCAGAAAGCTGAGACTGTGACAAAATGGTTAACTGCTCAAAATGTTAAATTCTCGCTTGCCCCAACAGAAGATGTTATAAGGGAAACTAAAAAAGGTCTAGCGGTATTTAACTTGGTTGATAGCTCCATCCCTGCCAAAACTTTAGAGAGCATGACCAAGAAATTTGGGGCTGTGATTGAATCAACACATGAGTATCAGCAAAAAGTTAACTCCCTTACCACACGACCGCAATTTTTGAAACCACCAGAACAAACAGCACAATCCCCACCTAACCAATCTATAACTCCATTACTCTCCACTACTCCTTCTACACTAGACATTAGTAATAACGTGAAAACCGAACATCTAGGTCTAGAGAAGTCCGCGACAGTCACTATTGATGACTTGAGAAGTTGGTATAATGCCGCAGATAAGTTAGGGAAGTCGGAGAATTACAAAAAACGCATTGTAGAAGTGGCAAATGGGTTTAAAGCTGGTGAGCAATTGTCAGCCGAAGCGTTGACAGTAATGAAGAAAGATAAATTTGAGCTTGAAGCCATCAGTCGGCTGACTCAAATTGCTCAAAGGATTGGCATGGTTTGGGGTAAGTCTAATGAAAATGGTACTCAATTCCAAGGAAAGATTTATGACTTGGCTTTCAATACCCAGCAGAGAGATTTAATTATTTCGCAGAAAGATGGAGAGGTAATTTTAAACTTGCAATCTGGCAAAGTGCAGACTAATAAACTAACTCCACAGATATTGCAAACTTTGGAGGATGCTAATAATCAAATTGATCAAATATTAGCTAAATCTCAAACACAACAAATAGACTTACAAAGATAGATTTATCCTAGAATAGCCTTTTTAAGCAATAGAAAAGGAGAATAACACTATGGAGACGGCTAATTTAGAGCAAGCACAGGTTTCTTATAATCAAGGTCTAGCACATCTAAAGTCAGGTAATTTAGATGCAGTTATCGAGTGTTTTAGAGAAGCTTTACTACTTAATCATAATTTTGCTGAAGTTCACAATACTATAGGACTAATTCAGTTTCAAATCGAAAAATATGAAAATGCGATTCAGCTTTTTGATAACGCATTAGCAATGAATCCGAATTTTGCTGAAGCTTATAATAATCGAGGATTAGCTCGGTCAAAAATCTGTCATAAGTCAGAATTTCCCCAGGTGATTGAAGATTACACTAAAGCCATCGCTCTGAATCCCAAATTAGTCCAGGCTTATCTAAATCGGGCTGATACGTATAAAAATTTAACTGGTGACAACCCAGCAGCTATCTTAGATTACAATCAAGTAATTTTACTTGACCCAAACTGTTTATCAGCTTATATAAATAGGGCGAATATTTGTTTTTTATCTGGAGAATTAGAAAAATCACTCTTTGATTTAGAAAAAGTATTATCTCTAGATGCTGATTGTGCAGAAGCATACTGTGGACGAGGGATAGTCAGATTCCATCTGAGCGATATTGAAGGCGCTAAAAAAGATTTATTTAAAGCTTTTGGTTTGTATGAAGCGCGAGGGAATATGATTTACTGTGCTTTTACTCGAAGTTTGATTATGGAGCTTTTTCGAGATCATGAAGTTTACAAAGATTTGTTTGGAGTTGAAAGTAGGATAGTCAAATCGAAAAAGTAGCCACTTTTGTTGAGCGGCTACAAATTAAATTATTTCTTCATTTTTTTTGCGATGCCTGCGGTGTTCTCGTTGCCATCGCACGAAAGTTTGGTGTCTGCCTGTTTAGTGCTTGCCGTATCCGCGAATGAAATCGCCTCATCTAATTGCCTTCTTGCCACGCTGCCAAAACAAAAAAGGTATTCAGGAAATGGGGAATGAAAAAAAGGGCGATCGCACGTTCCAAGTGGGAATACTCAATTTATGTAGTTGAGGTTATTTCTAATGGCGGATAAACAAGAGATTAAATGTACATACTGTTTTGGCAAAGGTAAAATAGAACAACCCGAATCAATAGGTTCGTCTCCTATACCACAATACAAAACTTGTAGCTTTTGTGGTGGAACTGGAAAAATTATTAAAAAAAAGTCGTAGAAACATCTAGTTTACGTCATTTTGGCATAACAAACCCCTACTCTTTCGTTCTGTGTGACGGAGGAATAGGGGCTTGCGGTCTGTGGGCAAATCCAATCAGGTAAGGATGAAATGTGAATGTTATGCAGATGTTACAGGGTGCGATCGCGGTAAATTCTTGACAAAAAGCCTGGAAACAAACGCCTGCAAACGTTACGGCATATTCAAAGCAGGCATAAGGGCTTGTTGGGCTGAAGCTGTAAGACAACTGCAAAATCTGTTGATAAGTGATTTCTCGGTAAAGGGGTGTACAAGTCTAAAGAAATTATTAAGGGAATACCCAGGTAAGATGGGTAGAAATTGGGTAGTTCTGCGCTATTTTTACCCAAGCGATTGAGCGATAATTATGTGTATAAAAAGCGCTGGCAAAGATTTTAAGCTGGCATTTAATAAACTGCAATATAAAACAGAGCCCTGGATTTTTACAGGGCTTTTTAAATTGAAAACTCAGTTTTCGAGTTTAAAAAAGCGAATGATGGTTTGATTGTATCTTTTACAAACAAATGAAAGCGAGTTTTAATTAGCTGGATTGGAGTTGAGTACAAGATCAAGTAAAGTACGAGCAGGTTGTGATTTAAATAGTGCAGCTTGGTGGTCACTATAAGCACGAACTAGGCGATTAAGCGTGCTGGCACCAGTTTTGGCTTTTTCAATTTCTTCACCTCTGACGATTTCGCCATCAAGCATCTGCTCAATCACAAGTTTAATATCACCAGCTTCAAGGCGGACTTTTTGTAGCTTTTCTAAAGTGCTAAGTAAGGTTTTGAGTGAATTTAAGATTTCGTCACTATCTAGGGCATTTTCCACTGATTCAGCGATCCCTTGAGTTTGTGTCTCATCTGGAAGTGTCAGTAATTCAGCAGTAGATATTTTAGGTTTTGTCTCAGATTCGCTTGCCATTAATCCTGACTCAAGAAATCTTTCTGAGTGTATCGTTTAATTTAGCTTTTGTTTAGTATGACTTTTAGGGAATAGCAGATTCAGGTATGTTGTAAATTAGCCTCGGCGAAACAGAGCTTCTAGATAAACCTGGGAAACACGGCGATCTCCATCAGCATTTTGCAACAGAAACAGTGAGATAGCTGCGGTAATAAGGCGATGTTCATCCCAATCAGGATGCTGTTTTAGATAGCTGTTTAAAGACTGATGTAGTGTTTCAGGAAGATTAGTCAAGATGTTTTGGGTTGAGTTCATGGGAGCAAAGTTTCCGAAAAAGCAAATCAATAGGGACAATAAGCCAGAGATGAAGAAAGGGAAGGGGAAAGGGAACCAGTGACTTAAAAGCTCTTGTTTTAAATATGGATCGGAGGCGGAGCGGCTCCGGCTCCGTACTGCTAAGTGATCGCACTACATGCTTTAAAAATCTTCTTTTTTTATTCTCCATATTTAAAAATAAGGGCTTAATAGCTTTTGGGGAAAAGAACATTAGTGTATTGCCCTTTCCCCCTTTACCCTTCCCCTTTAACCCTTCTTGGTGATGCAGTAGTTGTCCTGTTTCACCCCATTCTTTAGTTGTCAAACCACCTGTGCTAGCAACTGAATAGTTTTATACAGTCGATGTTCAAGATGGAATAGACGGCAAAGGCTAGTCGATTTATTGTGTGCTGACTGGCTCGGTTTGTCAATGTTGCAAAATATTAAACATAAATATAGAAAAAATAAATAATTACGTGAAAGCTAGGGTTAGAGATAGATTTTGTTTACGCAACTTAACAAAAACTCCGTAAGACAGACTGATGGCTACAGTCATGACAAAATCCCCAGTGGATGAATAGAAGCTGATTATCTTGTCAAACAACTGTGGAAAACAGTAGAAGTAGCTGTGGAAAGTCTGTGGAATCAGTTAGAAAAAGTAGAGCTAATGATAAGAATTGCAAAAAGTTCTAATGTAAGCTCTGCGATTGTCAGGGGCTGAAAATACAGTAGATCCTATGCTACAGACAAATCTTCGGCTCAGTGACGACTCAAGTGGAAAAATTATTTTCGCGTCACGGTGGAATTAACCTCGTATGTAATTAACAACTTCCTTTGACGGTTACAAATCAAAATCAAGGCTGAATGTTTCCCCACCATAATCTTCTTCTTTCTCCTCTGGAAATGGAGTTGGAGTCCAAGAGGTGAGTTGGTTATCTTCAGTATTAATGGCTGTAGAAGCTAAAAGTTGTGCGGGTAATCCAGCCTTGATGAAAACAAAATAGCAATCAACTATAAAGTAAAGCGTGTCCAGGTAACTTTTATCTAGTTTTTGCGATTCTGCAAATATGCGCTCTCGGTAATTATCTTTAAGGCGAACTTTTTCCGGTGCTAAGTCTTTTTTATCTGCCATAGTTATATTCACTTAATAGATGTTGCAGGATTCTTGCTGCTAATGGTTTTTGCCATTTCTAAAAGCCCAAAGACATTGGCTTCTACCGGATTGTCCAGGATTTTGAAGCCGTTTTTCTCCAACAGCTTCTTAAATCCAGGTAAGAGGCAGCCTCCACCAATCGCCCAGATTTCATCCCCTTGGTGCTTGGCATCCAATGTGAGATTCACCACTTTCTTCAAGTATTTTTCATACCAGTCTTTCAAGCAAGCGCTGTATATATCTTTGATATCGATGTCACGGCTGTATCTGGTATGCCCCATTTCCAAACAAAATCGGATAATGGAAGGATCTCCGATTTTTCCGCCATTTAAATGTTTCATTTTTTGGGAGATATCATCGATGAGAACTTCTACACCGATGGGGTAGGCAGTGTGAACTTCTCGCTGACCCCGGTTGTAACGAGAATACAGGGTCGTACCATTGCCAAAGTCTAAAATAGTTAGCTTTTTCGGTAGTGGATGCCCAAACAATGCACCCATACCCTCTAGTACAACTTTCAGCACTTCTACTTTTACTTCTGATTGTTTGCCAGCAAGTATTGGCTGATATTCTCCATTGAGTACTTTTTGTAATTCTTCAGCCAGACCAACATCATGTAAGCTGACGACTAATTTTAAGTGCCAAGCTTTACGGTGTGGGAGATGTGCCAATGCACCCAATAAAGTCAACAACGCATTATTGACTTTATTTTCATTATTGTCTGTGTTGCGGTCAAAATAATTCCCTGTCCGGTAAGCTGACTCTCCAACTGTGTAAGCAGTACCGTTAAAAACTACACGCCCTGGCACATCTTCCATCTCGGCATTGGTTATATAGCTGGGGACACGAACTACTTCAAACCCTTCGACTAAAAGTTTAAGGCTTCCGTAACCGTTATCGAAACCCGCAGGAAAAATTTTTTGCAAGGTGTGAATGTTTGACATAAATACAAAAGTAATACACTTTGATTTGTGAAAATTATCTGTTGAAGTGATCTGCAAGGGCAAGAGAAAGAAGAATAAAATAACTTCCCCCTTCTTTCCTAATCTCAAGAGCTTATCATAACCTCTTGGGGGCTAAATGGGGTACAAAATTTTGACTAGTCAAATATACCCCATTTAGCACCTATATGTACCCTATATAGGGGTCAAAAATTCCCCAAAGTCTTGAACTAGTGTTGGGGTATATATAGCCCCCATATAACCCCCAATAAGAATTTTTGAAATTTTTTTTATCAACGCAGCAGAAATTAAATTAGATCGTTGTTAACTCTTTGATTTATACTCTACTGTCAAGGTCTAAATTAGCTTTACGCAACGCAAGATGGCGAGCTTTGGCTCTGATACACTTGGAATTTACCTACGAGAAATTGGTCGCATTGATAGGCTATTACCTGAACAAGAAATTTTCTATGCAAGACTTGTAAGGTCTATGCTGGCACTTGAGCAGCAAAAGAATCTTCTTGTGCAACGGCTAAAGCGTTCTCTAAATGGGTCTGAACTCTCTGCCGAGGTGAATAAAACAGAAGCAGAATTAACCCAAATCCTTGAACAAGGGCAACTGGCAAAACATTTAATGATTACTGCCAACCTCCGTTTAGTGGTTGCAGTCGCTAAAAAATATCGTTGGAGTAAGCTGGAATTTTTGGATCTGATTCAAGAGGGAGCAATAGGTTTACAAAAAGCGGTAGAAAAATTTGAGCCGAATCGGGGCTATAAATTTTCTACTTATGCAAAAGGCGTGGATTCGGCAAGCAATTACCAGAGCAGTTGCAGAACAATCCCATACTATTCGCCTACCCCATGACCTGACCAAAAGATTGATGCAAATCAAAAAGGCACACGTTGAACTTTTTCAAACCTTGGGAAGAACACCCACTATTATAGAAATCGCTGAAGCTGTTGATGCATCACCTAAACAAGTTGCCGAATGCCTAAACGCATTTCGTCCGTTAGTTTCTTTAGAGCTAGGAATTGGAGAGGAGCAAGAAAACCAACTGCAAAAGATATTACCCGACGAAAGAATCTCCGCACAAGAGTATGTTGCTCTAGAATGTCTCCGGTCAGATTTACAGGATTTATTAGCTACCTTGAAACCAAATCAACGCCAAGTCTTAATGTTACAGTTTGGGTTGTCGGGCGAGGACAAGTTGACTGCAAAACAGGTTGTACAAAGACTTAATCTCAGTCATTCCAAGGTACGCTCTGCTTATGGGCAGGGTATCAAAGCTTTACGACGTGAGCAAGACAAAATTAAAGATTATTTGGCTAGTTGAAAACTGTTTATGTCCAAGGTGAAGGTATCGCTGTTGTTGAAAGTACTTCCCTTGCTTGTAGTCTAATCGCTGTTTGCTCACAGTTGGGGTACTTAAGCTTAATCTAGATGATTGAAGGTCGCCCATTATATTCTCCAACTACAGGTTCACTCATAAATTTGCAAAGTATTCCTGTTGCAGTTCTTGTACTCAAAATATAATCCGCCTCACTGGTTTGTTGCAGCTTAGAAATCTCACATACTGAAACCGCTTGAAATATTCTGAGCTTTCAACACGGTGTTTAGAAGCTTGCTGCGCTTTGGGCGACTGTGCTGACTCATGAGCAGCACTGCGATTGCTGCGAAGAATAATGTTAATCGCCTCCTGTACATTTCGGGTCAACTCTATTGACCATCAGTTACATTTAGAAGCTCTGCCTCTAACTGATTAGCATCAGGGGTTTGTTTTAGTTTTGAACTTGGGTGTTTGAGCTTTGATTGTTTGGGTGGAGTTTGCTAGATTTCATGATGTTTGCCGTAAAACCTTCTTTAATAAACTATCTTGAATGGAAGACACAATAAAAAAGACAAGTAATTAGTTGGATCATATATTGATATATGATCTCAGCGTCACAATATATGATTCGGAAATAGCACTTAAAGCGAAGCCATGCAAATTCGACTAGCTGTAATTAGCAATGCTGGAGGCAGTGGTAAGACTACACTTTCAGTTCATTTAGCTTACGACTTAGCTAAACGCAAGTACAATGTAGCCCTACTAGACCTAGATCCACAAGGCTCATTAACGTTATTCTGTGGTTTGAATCCACCAGAACCAGAACAGACTTTAGCAGGAGTTCTCAAAGATCAATTTGACGGTGTTTGGCCATTAACTCCTTGCTGGAGCCAATACACTAATAATGTTGTCGTATGTCAAGGGGGAATGGTATTGACCCAAACAGCAGATGAACTTGTCCTACACAAAAGAGGAGCCTACCTTTTAGCCGACTGTTTAACAGATTATCCACTAGCACAGGACGTAGTTATTTTTGATTGTCCTGCAACCCTTGGCCCTTTACCTTTAATGGCTCTAGCCGCTTGTACACATATTATTATCCCCGTACAGCTAGAACCAAAATCAATTCAAGGTGCAGCACATTTATTGGAATGGTACTACTATCATTGCAAACACTTACGTTTAAACCCAACTCCAGAAATTTTAGGATTTGTTCCCAATCAATATGATGTTCGCAGAAGTACTCATAGACAGATGCTAGCAGGATTGCCTGAACAGTTGCAACAGATGAAGATTCGAGCATTTCCGGCAATCCGGGATAGCGCAGAATTTGTCAATGCCAGTGGTCAAGGTTTACCATTGCATATTTACCGTCCTAGTCATCCTGCTAAAGATGATTTTAAAGAAACTACTTCTCATATTGTGACTTTAATTGGAAAACCTAAGACAAATAAAAAGACAAAATAATTATGTGCGCTCGTAACACTCCCAATCTTACAAATTATTTTTCAGGTGCGAAGCAATCTCAGCAATTATCTGAAGCAGAGGAAGAAATACAGCAATTAAGAGCAGAGATTGAAGAACTTCGTGACAAAAATTCTGGCGAGTTGGAAAGACAATTGGAAGAGTTGCGAACACAACTTCAGTCACAATTAGGTATTTTGTCAATTCCTATCGAGCAAATAGAGCCAAATATAGAACAACCTAGACAAACATTTTTAACTGAAAGTCTTGAATCTATGTCTCGCTCTTTAACTAGTGATGGACAGTTACAACCAGTTATTCTGATTCAAAGGGAGAATCATCTATTAATATTTGACGGAGAGCGACGCTGGCGCAGTGCTAAAGCTTTAGGTTGGCAAACCTTGTCAGCAGTTATTATTCCAGAACCAACTGGTTTACATCGTAAAGCATTACTAACTTCTCTACATCGAGAAGACCTTAATCCTTTGGATAAAGCGGAGGCGATCGCGCGCGAATTGTCTACGATTACTGGATTAGAACTTCAAGATATTCCGCGTATTCTTTCAACAGTAGTTCGACGTTTGAATAGTCAAAAGCGTATAACATCGCTGGTGGATTTAATAACAGCAGATGCAAAGAAACAAGAAAAAGAATTAGAGTCTTTAGATTTAAGCGACTCAGAACGAGCAATCTTGAGTCTACTGTTAGATTTACAGCTAAATCCTGCTTCTATCGATGCTAATATTTTTCCAATGCTATCTTTAGCAGAAGACCTAAAACTTGCCATAAGAGCAGGACTGAAAGGTGTTCATGCAATGGCTCTACAAAAACTTTCTGCAAAAAATTTGGGATTAAATGAACAAAAAGCTCAATTAATCAGAGAGAAGACTACACAAAAAGTAGTAGCAGAGAAATTATCTGTTATTGCTACACGGAAATTAGTAGCAGAGGTAATAACATCTCATTCTCAGTCAGAGGTAACAAATACTACTAAGGAGAAAGTAGTGTTACAAGTATCTCGTCGTTTAGAACAACTTTCTTTAGAGACGCTTAAGCAAGCTAACCCTACTGAACTAATAGATTTACAGGAAGTCTTACGCAAAAAATTAGTAGAAATAGAACAAGTACTGAAACAAAATTAAAACAATCGAAAAGAGAATCTAATCAAGATACGGAGTCAAAGGAGATATGCATAATGGCAATTCAACTTACCCAAGCATTCCCGAACTCATATAAACTTTTAAGTATTCTGCAATATAAGCAGTTTAATTGCTACACAACCATTCAAAAGTGGCTTTTAACTGACAAACAGGAGGCTTGATAGAAATAATTGGATCTGACTGAGACATTTAAGAAAATTATTATTACTATTTTCTGTTCATTGAGTGGAAACTCTTATTTGCCGTAAAAATAAAATACTATCTCATTAAATCTGATAACATCTGCTCCAAAATATCTGTTCACAGCATCAATTTGAGGTGTGATTAAAATGGGTTGTAAATACAGATAAAATATTATTAATCACTTCCAATTAATTCTTAATAATCCAATTAAATGACTCGATTTGTACATGACGAATTTGCCAAAGATTACCTGGAAGAACTGCTAAAACCTTATGGGGAAGTAAAGTCATCATCAAAAATATCAGGAGAGATCAAAGAAATTGATGTATTATTTACCCCTTCAGTACAGCAGAACTCTAATTTAGAATTGTTAGGGTTACTTGGAAGATTTACAGAGTTTCCAGCAATATTAGAGCCATTTCGCAATGCCGCTTCTGGTGATGAAATTTGTGATTGTATTCAAAAATTACTAGAAGTAAAAGCTCTTTTGCGACGAGACGCTAAAGCGAATAAAACCAGACTCCAAGAGTCAGATATTCCGAAACTATGGATTCTTAGTCCAACTGCATCCCCAGCACTACTATCGAGCTTTAATGTTAATCAGAAATCGGGGTGGTTGCCAGGAGTATACTTTTTAGGTGATGCTCTACGGACAGCAATTGTAGCCATACATCAACTACCACAAACACCGGAAACCTTGTGGTTGAGAATTCTTGGCAGAGGGAGTGTGCAGTCACAGGCAATTGTGGAGTTATCAAACTTACCATTGAATCACCCATACAAGCAAGCAACGCTAGAATTAGTTTACAACCTGCGCCAGAATTTAAGAGTCAATCAAAATTTAGAATCAGATGACAGGGAGTTAATTATGCGATTAGAACCACTTTATCAGCAAGACCGTGAAAGAGCCAAACAAGAAGGACAACAGGATTTAATTATACGTCAACTAAATCGTCGTCTTGGTGAAATTGATGCATCTTTGATTGAACGAGTTCGAGGATTATCTATTGAGCAATTGTCTATTCTAGGAGAAGCGTTATTAGATTTTTCTGTTGTGGCGGATTTAGAAGTTTGGTTGAATCAGCAAGCATGATAACAACATGACCCAGATATCCATTCTATAGAGCATGGTAGTATTTGGGGGTGTTTATCTTGGCTTTTAAAATGGCAATAGAAGTGTTTCCATCATCATTTTATTGCGACTGTGGACATAAATCGTATTTCTTTGAGAATACTGTCTCTGAGATGGAAAAAATGAGCAGAACAAAACTTGCCACTTTAAGCGACGGACAAGATAACGAACACAAAATTGTTTTTTTCAAGGGTAAGGCAATAGAGATTATTTGCTCTAAACTGGGAAACTGTAAAATAACCGACTCACAGTAACGATTTTGATGGAACAGTGAACTACTGTTACCTACACCCCCACCAACCAATCGCACACCACAGACCTACACTCGCTCCCAAAGTTAACCCAAACTTGCCACTGGTTCAGACACCCATTCCAGTAAGGCTCCCCATCAGCAACGCCGACAGCCTCACCTACCTTGGAGATTAACTCGCTGTAGGAAGAGCCAATACTGTCCACGCCTTGCTGCAATTTCAGTTTCAGCCCTTTCCAGGTTTGTCCTTGGGGACTGGACACTACTTATTCTAATATTTGGGAGTTTGTGTCACTGATAGGTGTCGATAAAACTATATTATTAGTGACTGACACCAACTCACTTTGAAGTGCTTCATCCCGATTTAACCACTGGCGAAAAATCGAATCACGCTCGTCATCAGGAGCAACAAACCGATAAACGCACTCCCGATTTTCACGCTTGCCTAATCGACCCACATAGTCCAATTTCAAATCAATCTTGGCAAGTAATTTCTGTGCGATCGCTATGGAAGTCAGTTTTTCCGAGATAGTCACATTCAGATAATTCTTGATAACGTGCCTGTGCTGAACAGCCAGTGCCTTAAATTCCACCATCTTGTCGTCGCTGCCACGCAACTGAACGTCTGGTGTAAGAAACTGCAACAGATTCAGGTTTTCCAGTAACAACACAGCAGGTAATAGCTGTCCCTTGTTAAAATCCGGCTTCCAAATCGAATTCTCCCCAGCTTCTAACTGCGATGCTGCCCGTTTAGCATCACGGTTGGTCAAAAATTCCCGTCCCAGTGTCAAATAATAGTGCATTCGCAGTTGAGGATACCAGCCGTCGTCATCTTTCTCGATTAAATCAGGGGTTACGTCAATTTCATAGCGACGAGACAATTGGGCCTTGCGTTGCTGATGTCGTTCGATTTTCGTTTTCGCCCTTTTATCTTGCAGTTTTTTCAGTTCAGTTGGGGAGAGTTCATCAGAATCCGCGATCGCTTTACACTCCGCAGTATACAATTCCTGACTAGCCGCCTTAACCGACTCGATTACAGCCCCACTCTCATCGTCATCAACATCGTCGGCATCGATAATGGTGTACCCATCCTCGACCAACCCCGCAAGCACAGACTCTCGATAGCGCCGCATTTCGACGTTAATCACAGAACCACGCTTACCCCAAGTCTGCAATGACTCCGGTTGAAAATTCTGGTCAACAAAGCTGTAGTCGTCATTATCCGCCGCCGACAACAGCGCAATGTTCGCTTGTGTTGCAACGTGCTGGCTTCTGAGCAATCCTCCTATGGATGTGGAACCATTGCCTACAACCGACATCCCCCATTCTCTAACCCAAATGTGACGGTCAACAGTTTCTCTAACCCGCGCCAACATCTGACGCACAGAGTTAACCGGCTGCACACCTTGAAATATCCCCCAAACACCATCAAAATGTCCTCGAATGTCGATGCTGACCCCAGTTTCTAAACTTGGAGAGGCGATAACCAAATCGTACTGGGTAAGAATTTCGTTCAAGTGAGCGATACAACCGAAAGCCGCTTTACCAGTGCCTTTGACGGTCACTTTCCCAGATAGGGAGACGTTAAAAAACCCGGCTTCAACAAAGTAAGCCGGGGTAAGCACTTATAAAAAATGACAGTTAAACCTTAGCCGTTGATAAATATGCAAGTTTCCATTGACCAAATCCCCTCACGGGGACTGAAATGCATCAATTAAATTTTGTAGTGGCACTCCTATATAGTTTCCATTGACCAAATCCCCAGCCGCGATCGCTATGTTCAAAATTTCTTCAAAAGTGAGATAATTCGGGAATTAGGCTATTTTCGGCTATTGGCTAAGTCTTCATTGTGGGATGGGTATCATGTTCCGTAAAGGCGTTTGATCAAGCGAACGCTTAAAACACCCAAGGTTTTTCCTCAAATAAACACTGGTATTCTTTTAGGAATTATGGCTACGGTTATTACTGAGTTGCTTCAGTGCTGATGAGCTATTAAAAAATTTAAATTATACAAATTAACATCCGGAAAACAAAGATGAAGTTAGGAAAAATAGTGAAGATATGATTGTAACTTTCTTTGATTGAGTTTATATAAAAGGCTTTTACAATGGTTACTACTCCTGTATATTATTTGCAATTTCTGGACAATCCGAATATTGAAATTTCTCAAGATGAGTTGCGATCGCTTTTAGGAGAAATAGAAGTACAACTGCATCGTAGCAGAGTTTATCGACGTGCTTTAGCGATTGTGCAGAAGTTAATAGGTGAACAAACAGATCAGGCTCAAGATTTATTAAAAGCCGTAGGTAGAGAAGCAATCGGGTTAGCATTTCAACGATTTGCCCAACAATCTCAAAAAGTTGAAACAGTTACAGATAACAAGCAAGCCACAGAAACAGTGAATTCTTCACCAGAGATACAACAGGAGCATTGCGCTCTCCGAGAGGAACCCTCTAAAAATACAGCAGAAAATTCGCTGTGGAAAAAAACACTACAATTGCTGAATCATCAGAGAATTTCTCAAGCAGAACTTGCTGAACAAGCTGAACTTGCAGCTCAACAACGCATGGTGTGTTTACGTCAAATCGGGCAACAACTCCAAAAAACCCGTCAATCCAAAGGGCTTTCTTTGGATCACATCCAGCTTTCTACTCATATCCGAACGGAGCTGATAGAGGCATTAGAAAACGGCAACTGGAAAGAATTATCAGATGACATTTTTGTACGTGGATTTATCCGACGTTATGGAGATGCTTTAGGACTTAATGGTGTTGCTTTAGCTGCCTCTTTGCCATTCCTAGCAGCTATACCAGTAACTCAGCCTTTTTCGGATCAATCTAAAAAAGGAATGGGATTGGAAATTCGTCCGACACATTTATATGTAGGTTATACAGTTCTTCTTGCTGGCGCAATGGGAGGATTAACTTTGATGTCCCAGCAACAAGCAAATACCAATATATCGAATGAGCAAGATAACTCTTCTTCTGTTTTACAATCGTTAAAACAACAATCCCCTACTGTTAAACCAGGGATTAAATATACTAACACTGGTGTGGCTGCCGGCTCTGATATTTCCCCACCAGAAGGATTATATTAACGAACTGCACGTGCCTGATAACGGCTCTCGTGTGGGCTACGCCGCCAATTTTAACTGTTAAGCTGATGTGGACTATTGGAGTCATGAGTGGTGTTTTGTAGCCGCAGCTTATGCTTTAGCTAGTGAATGTGGTTGTGACATGGGTTGTCCAAGATGCTTACATTCAACTGCTTGTCCTCAGCAAAATGAATCACTGCTCAAGGATGTAGGTTTGTTCTTGTTAGAGGTTATTAGCCAAGCTGCACTCAATTCTCAAAATCTAAGTTCAATTTTTGGTGGTTAATTCACGCTAAATACCAAAGGCAGCACTTGCTTAGAATGCAACAACCTGCGACCCTATGTCACAAACCTGGATGTGACGACGAGAGACAATTTGCAACTCGTGAGGGTAACGCGGACGCGGATCATTCACCAACCAGATTGGAGGAACCATCGTGGTTTCATAGTAATCAATCTGATGCAAAACCCCAGGATTATTTTTGAGTTCTACCACTGTCCCCGGCAGATACTCAAATATTTCATCCCAATCAATAGCCGAATCGACGTTCATCACACTCAACCTGTTTAATACCTGAATACTTACTTGCCCATATCAGCCAGACCTTGACCTTGCATTGTTAACCTGGCAAATAAAACATTAGCGAAATAGCTGGTGGGTATATCAACCGTGCTTTTAATTAGCAATAGAAATCACTGCGATCAAGTACCACTTCACCGTAATCTGGCACCCAGGCAACCCAGGTCACTGGGGATTCCTGGCAGAGCAACTTGGCTTCCTCAAAGGCATAGCCACTGGGAGGTTGGAGCAACTTTACCCAGGTATCTCGGTTGTACGTAATGTGGCAGACTGGGTTCCAACCTGAAGTGATCTGGTTTGCCAGAGTCGGGGCGGTCGAATTAACCGAAACTGTTTGATGGGACATAGGCTTTCTCCGTCTGTAATCTATTAAAACTTGCAAGCATTACTCTCTTTAACTAGACCAGAAAGAGTAAAATAAATAATTTCTGTATCTATATTTACAAAATTGGGGGTAAATAGCTCAATCACCTTGAATAAGTTAACAAATCCTGACATAAGAGATAATAAGTCCTGATTTATTGCTTCTGATGCTGTTCAAAATTCTGGTTATCCTGCATAGTCTGGGAGCCACCGTCTGGACGGGTGGGCATTTGGTGCTTGCCGTTAAGTCCTATACTGGCAGTCAGTAACAAATAATTTACTGCTAGCAAAAACGTAAATTTGTGACTGATAACAAACCAACCGATTACGCCGCAATTATCCGTGCCGTCAACCAAACTATTCCAGAACCCCCTGAATGGCTAAGTGCAGGTAGATATGTGTACTCACCAGAGTATGGAGTTGGGGAGGTAATGGCATTATTGGGCAGACGGTTGATTGTCAAGTTTGTAGAAGAAGTTAAGCCAACCCAATTTGGAGATTGGGAGCAGGCTCTAGCTTTAGGATCAATTAAAGCAAGTAACGCCAACTTAGTTTCTTCGGCAACATCATTTGAAGAGGATAACGCCGCAGTCACAACAATTGGGGAGCGCATTCAACAAATCCCCCAGGTAGTATTTCAGTCTGTAGCGCAAGAACTGATTGCAAGCATTAGGGCGATAGATATCAAAAATGCTAACCAAGGGATAATTCACCCCCTACCGGGCGATTTACCACCTGCTTTACGTTTAGCGTTACAGAATAACGGTATCACTCAGATTTATTCTCACCAATTAGAAGCTCTAACAAAGTTACGTGCTGGGTTTGACTTGAGTATCACTACGCCTACAGCAAGCGGAAAGACGCTGTGCTACAACCTGGCTATCCTGGAATCGTGTATTAAGCAACCGCAAACAACAGCATTGTACATTTTTCCACTCAAGGCATTAGCTCTAGATCAAATGCGAAAATTGCAGTCGCTTGTCAAGGCAATGCCTAACACTCGTCTTAAACTCGCATTGATGACGGGAGATACACCAGCTACTGAACGGCAGCGTTTTTTTATCCCCAACCCTCCAAACATCTTGGCAGTCAGCCCCGACTTGTTGCATTACTATCTTTATAATGTGCGCCGTCGGGATGAAGGAGTTGGTTGGCGACAATTTTTAAGACAGTTACGTTACTGTGTAATTGATGAAAGCCATACATATACTGGGGCTTTTGGCGCACACTTTGCTAATCTCATGCGGCGGCTAAGGTTAGCAGTTGATGCAGTTGGTGGTAATTCCCAAAGACTGCAATTTATCTGTTCTAGTGCCACGATCGGAAATCCTGAAGATATGGCATTGCGGTTTAGCGGCAGAACCCATCAACCCCAAAGATTACACCTGATTGAGGATAGTGGCGCTCCCTATAAAGGACGTACCTTATTATCTCTTGCTCCGAACAATGCAGCTAATGTTGAAGCTACTAAAATAGTGATTTCCTGGTTGCAGCATAATTTGAGTGGAATTGTCTTTTGTAACTCTCGTGCAGCTGTTAAAGGTTTACTTGGGTTAATTCAAAGAGAAACACAACGCATTGGATTAGGTTATTTAAGCAGCAAGGTAGCAGTTTTCTACAGTTCCTTAACGGGCGATCGCCGTAGCGAGATTATTCAAAAACTCCAAGGTGGACAAATCAAGGTAATTATTTCAACTTCTTCCCTAGAAGCAGGAATTGACTTACCGGAACTAGACTGCTGTTTAATTCGGGGGTTTCCAGGTAGCCTGATGTCATTTTGGCAACGAGTTGGTCGAGCCGGACGCAAACAGCACGGGCTAGTGATTTATCTGCCATTAGGACAAAACCCGATTGATGTATACTACGCTCGACATAACCAAAAGTTGCTATCAGGAGAAGTTGAATCTGCCGCATTTAACCCTGACTATCCAACCATTCTAGGTAAACATTTAGAATGTGGTTGCATTGAAAGTAGGTTCTTGGCAACTTTTGGTGATGATGAAAGGTTACGCGCTTTAAGGCAGAGGGCAGAAGGCAGAAGGCAGAAGAAAGAAAGGAATAAGTAGTAAATTCAAGCTTTAAGTTTGTTTAAGCTTGCAACTAATATACTTTGCATTTCCTCAACTTCATTTAATAGGGGTGTGAAAAGATTTTTCTCAGCTAAATCTACTTCTTTGGCAATGATTAATTGGGTATCAAGTTCTCTCAAAGAACCTAAAGCAATATGTAAAAACTGTATATATTCTGGCTTTGAGCGCCTGCCATAGCCTTCTGCTATATTAGATGCTACAGATACAGAAGAACGGCGTATTTGGCTAGTTAAGCCATACAATTCTGATTGAGGAAATAGGCGTGTAAATTTATAGCAATTGATGGCAAGTTGAACTGCTCTTTGCCAAATGAACTGATTTCTATAGCTCATAACTAAGTTTGAAGTCAGAATTCAGAATTCAGAAGTCAATAAAAAGTTTGAAGTACAAGAATTATATCCTTTAGGTTGCTAACAAGAATCGTCGCTCAAGTAAATCTATTTTGGCGCGACCATACATCTGTCGCTTTAACATTTTCAAGCGATTAATATGCCCTTCAACTGGGCCATTACTAACTGACATAGTTACACCCGCCTTCACAGCGTCGTAGTCTTCACGCAATCGTTTAGCAAAGCGATGAAAAGCAGTCAGATTGCTCATGTCTGCTTGAGTCAGCCAAGGCTCAAGTTGTGAAGGCTGCCGTTGGCGCACAATTTGGGCAAAGCCCTGCGCTAACTCAATAGCTTCGGCTAAATCTGGATGTTGTGCTGTTAGTAATGCAATCAGTTGCTCCGAATCAGGCGGTTGTGACTCCTGTTTCCCTAGCACAATCCATACTGCACGACGAGGTGTCAGACAAAGTTTTTTGGGTTGAGTGACTTTCGGTAAAGACTTAATTGAATATAGTTTTCTAGGCTGAATTCCCTGGGCAGTACGGATTCGACGAGTATAACGGGCTACCGTATCATAACTACCTTTGTAACCCTGCTTTTGGATTTCTTCAAACAAGACTAATCCTTCGTGGCAACCTTGATTCCAGCGTTGAAGGATATATTCATGATATGGAACTAGAATACTTCGACCGAGGCTTCTTCGTCTAGTTGGTTCTGGAAAGGTGGGAGTACGCAGACAATTAAACACACTTGTTACACCAATACCAACTTGACGGGCTATAGCTTTTGCTCTCCAACCTTGTTGATGTAAGTCCCAAACTTGCTGATGGATAGCAAGTCTTCTAGCATAGCGTTGTTCTGCTAATAAGAGTGCCTGTTGTTCACGGCTTGGTCGTGGTACTCGCACACTCGTAGTACCGTCGGTTTGGGTTACTGATGAAAGACTGTATGCTTCATCGACAGCTTTGAGAGCTTGATGATGTGTACCAAATACTTGGTTAAGTGTTTCAGCTAAGTTCTGCAATAAGTGAAAACGGTCTGCAACGTGAATGGCTTCTGGCGCTCCTTGGCGAATACCACTTTCATAAGTTTTTGATCTATCTCGTGAGACGATTTTGATACCAGGGTGAGCTTTCAACCATTCTGCTAGGGTTTCGGCTTTTGCATCTTTGAGTAGAGCGATTGGTCTGCTGCGTTCTAGGTCAATTAGTGCTGTGCCATAGGTTTTACATTTACGAAAACAAAAGTCGTCTACCCCAAGAATCTGTGGCGTTACAATTGCTGGTAGTGGGATTGAGCGGACTAAATTTAATAGTGTATTACGAGAAGCTGTTACCCCCAATTGCTCTGAGAGTCTTACCCCTGCTGCACCGCCCAGAGCTAAACCAATGGCGCTCAGTCGTTGAGCTAAACGCAGAGTTCTTCGCGCCCAAGGTGCGGTCACACTGTTGAGCCTTTCTGTAAAAATGCGGCGTTTACAATTAGCGTTGATGCAAAAAAACTTTCGCACTCGCAACTGTAGCCTAATGCTGTAATCAGCCCACGGTAAGTCTGCTAATTTCCGCTCGTAGCGGCTATGAATTCGGTGAGTTGTTAAGCTACAAATTGGACATTTAACAATAGTTTGTGTGGAAGAAACAATCAACCTAATGGTTGCTTGCGTTTCATCTATCAACCAATTTTCAAGTTTAATGTGCGTTCTATCGGGTAACAGGTGGCATAGCAATTCCATACCAAAATTTGATGCGTATCCCTTAAAAGTTTGATGTCTGTCAGAAGTTTGAAGTAATTCAATTATACTACTTATTCCTTTCTTTCTTCTGCCTTCTGCCTTCTGCCCTCTGCCTTAAAGCGCGTAACCTTTCATCATCACCAAAAGTTGCCAAGAACCTGAAAGTAGTTTAACTTTAGGAGAACTGAATACTCGTTTTGGAAAAACAGCCGGTGCAGTCGCAGATTCTCTTTTACAACAAAACAAAATTTTCTTAAGTGGTAACGGGAAACTCTGGGGAAGAGGTTATCCTCATAAAGAAATTAATATCAGAAGCAGCACTCAAAGGTCAATTTCTCTAATTAACAAATATACTGGCGAAATTTTAGAAAGTATGTCGCTACCATTAGCCCATCGAGAAGTATTTCCTGAAGCAATATATATGGTGCAAGATGAAAGTGGGCAATTAATAGCATACCGTAGTGAAAGCCTAAATTCAGACAAAGGAGAAGCAATACTAACATTTCTAGGAAAAGATACAGATTTATTTACTGAAGCAGAGTCAGAATTAGATATTCAACCACTTTCTACCTTGGCGGAATCTAAAATTATCCCTACTAATATCAAAGATGCTCGTTTACGTTTAACTCTTGTCTGGGGAGAAATTACGAATTCTGTAATTGGTTATAGATTGATGAAGCGTACCTACGGAATGACTTGTAAAAATCAACGTTGTACTAATTATAAAAAACCACTTGAAGGAAAAAGCTGTTCATTGTGTAAGCAGGCGCTGAATGCAGCAGAAGTGACAAAACTTCAAAAAGAAATCGCATTTTCAGAGGCATACGTCACAAAATACCAAGCGCCTTGCGTACTAGTAGAGTTAAATGAGCCGTTGCAAAAAGCTCTGCAAATAACTGTCAATAAATACAAACAAGAAATTATGACCAACAATGGAGGTGAGATTCCAGAACTTTATCAATCCTTGTGGAGTAGCAGTGCTGAAGTCACGGCACTGCATAGTATCCAGCACCAGATAGTTAAAGCTGTGCCTTTGGTAGTTTTATCCTCCAGTTTGGATGTAGATGAATTGGCCATACAAAAAGAAAGCAGAAACATTGGTTACTTTTTTGACACCTGTGAAGGTGGGAATGGTGCAGCAGAAGCTATTTTCTCCGACTTCACAAAATTTGCTGCTGCATCTTATGCTTTAGCATCTGAATGTGATTGTGAAGCTGGTTGTCCAAGATGCCTACATTCAACGGCTTGTCCACAGCATAATGAACCATTGCACAAAGATGTGGGTTTGTTTTTATTGGATGCAATTAGTTCAGCGAAGCAGAATACTTAAAACCTATGTTGAAATAAGCAGAGCAGCAAGGTTAGAAAAATTCTTGAGAAGTTGAAAACAGGCAAGCAGTCAGCAGCCAAGGTAATTGACGCTTTTATTGAGAAGCTGGGTGCTGTCAGGGAGTAACAACAGCCAGCAACAACGGAATTAGATGTAGCGAGTTAGAATTTTTGTGCTGGCGACTATTAACCAGTTAACTTAATCACACCTTGGTTGACTAAATGTTCAAGCTGAGAATGATACTGTGTTTGCTCCCGTAGCAACTTGAGTTGCTGGTAAGTGAGAATGTGTAATCCGGGGCGAACAACATAACCTTCAATGGTAATGCTTTGTGGTTGCTGGCTATCGGTGCGGTTGTAGGAAATTGAAGGCATATTTACAATTATGTAAGTTAGAACTGATTAGTAGAAGAAAGTTTAACGAACAGAATTCAGGAGTCAGGAGCCAGAATTCAGAAGAAGGTTAAGCGAGTGGCGGATAGCGGAGCGTTAGCGAGTCATCGTTCGCGCTAGCGTCTCGTAGAGAGCGTCTGAATAAACGGCGTTTTTGCTCCCCCACTAAATCGGAGATTTAGTAGTCTTGAATCGAGTGGTGGATCTGAATCCCCCACTAATTCATTCTGACTCCTGTTAGCGATAGCGGGGCGTTTAGCCCATTCTGACTTCTGAATTCTTCTTTAATTCTTCATTCTCTTACAGCTTCACACAAGTTCCTCTTAAAAGGTGACAATAGGATAAATCAATGCCAAAGCATACAGAAAATTCCTAATAGAGCGCCTATGTTATGCAGGTTCTGTAAAAAATAGGAGCAAAGGATTAGGTTACGATAAATTTATACAACAAGGCTGTTAATAGTCGGCATGGCTAACACTCTATAGATTTGTAATACATGGGAGACAAACGTTATCGCAATTCCAAAACAACTAATAAACTCGCAAATCAAGTCACCCCAAGTTTTCTTGATTGACCATGAGAATAATAATCGTGGTTTGACCGATACCAATGAAGCATTACAGTTAGCCGAAAGCCTCGAGTTAGACCTAGTATTAGTGTCTGAAGGAAAAGAGGCTCCAGTTGCAAAGATTCTGAATTATGGCAAGCTTCAGTATCAAAAGAAAAAGCGTCAGGCACAAAGTGCTAGACCAGTAGTAAAAGAAGTTCGGTTTGGTTTGAATATAGGTGTGGCTGATTATAAGTTACGCATTGAACAAGCCGTTGGGTGGTTGAATAAAGGCGATTCGGTAAAGTTTGCTGTTCGTTTACGAGGTCGGGAACATCAATATCGTGACCAAGCTGGAGAACTACTAGACCGGGTGGTAACTGATCTCAACTCTGTAGGAAAAGTTCAATCACTTGATAAGCGTTCACTAATTGCTTTAATCATTCCTGCCTAAATTACTTTTTAAGATATCTCTTAACTCTCGAAGTGCGATCGCTCTATTCATGCTTGTGAAGCGTCGGCGTTAATTAAATAGACTTGTCCGAAATATTAACTTAGGAAAAGAAAAATGGTAAAACGTTTAAGTAAGTGTCTATCATTTTTCTGTATTAGTTATGGTTTTTGATTATATCCAGAAGTATCCACACCAAACGAAACAAATTCTAGGGATTAGTTACGAGCAGTTGCAATCACTGTTAAATTGTGCCATAAATCGTTACAAGGAAATTAAAGCTAAACAAGAAAGTCAAAAAATTAGAATCAATGCGTCTGGTGGCGGTCGTCCAGAAAAATTATTAATCCAAGAGCAGGTATGTTTATGCTTATTTTATTTAAGACAAATGCCCACATTTCAAGTATTAGGAATGTTCTTTGGTATTTCTAAGACAGGAGCTAATGATACATTCCATAATTGGATACCCATTCTTCGTGATATCTTACCATCTAGCTTATTAGAACAAGTCTCAAATAATGAAAGCGATTTACTGTTTGTTCAAGAAGTCTTAACGAACTTCAGATTATTGGTCGATAGCATGGAACAGCCGATAAATAGACCTTCTGACGATAAAGAACAACAAAAATATTTTTCTGGAAAGAAGAGGCAACATACTTTAAAAAATCAAGTAATCGGGTTGCCATCAGCTAAAGATATTGTCGAGGTAGACGTAGGCTCTCGTGGGCCAACAGCAGATATAAGTTTGTTCCGTAAGTCTCAGGAAAAATTTGATAAGTCTCAACCATTTTCAGGGGATAAGGCATACCAAGGTGGTGAAAATATTACTACCCCTCATAAAAGAAAACCTAAACAAGAATTAACCCAGCAACAGAAAGATGAAAATAAGGCTTTATCTAGTAATCGTATATTTATTGAGCATTTGATTCGGTTGCTGAAAATATTTCGCATAGCCTCACAAAGATTTCGCTTAAGAATTGATACTTATGAACAGATTATCTTAACAGTTTGTGGGTTAGTTAGGCTAAGAATTGGTAGTTTAGTTTTACCAAATTAATTACTATTAATAGTAATGCTAATTTAGAGCTGATTCGTAAAGAAAATCTAAAGAGAACTGAATTTGACTTTACTCAGGTTATAGGCTAAATCGAGTGTAGTTATGTTGTTATCGATGAGCCGTCTACCAGAAATTGAGAATCCGCACCGCAAACCCTACCCAAGTGATTTAAGCGATGCCGAATGGTTAATTCTCAAGCCTCTTCTACCTACACCAAAGGGATTTGGGCATCCGGTAGAAGTAGATTTAAGAGAAATTCTCAATGCTATTTTCTACGTGCAACGTACCGGGTGTCAGTGGGAAATGCTACCTCATGACCTTCCTCCTTATACAACGGTGTACGGCTACTTTCAGAAATGGCAGCGCAAAGGTATTTGGCAACAGATTCACGACCAAGTGCGCCATCATCTACGACAAAGTTTAGGCAGAGATGAACAATCTACCGTTGCGATCGCTGACTCTCAATCAGTGAAAACAACGGAAAAAAAGGGGAGGTCTACGGTTTCGACGGTGGTAAGAAGGTTAAAGGCCGTAAGCGACATATAGTTGTGGATTCTCAAGGTTTGTTGATTGGCGTTTTAGTGACTGAAGCCAATGCGTCGGAACGTTTGGGGGCTGTGGTTGTACTGCATGAAGCGGCTGAGGAATTGTCCAAATTGGAAGTTGTTTGGGTAGATCAAGGCTATTCAGGAGAAAACTTTGCTCAAGCCGTCAAGCAAGTTTGCGGAGAACAGGTTCGTGTTGAGGTGATTGAAAGAATATCGAAAACATTTGAACGATTACCCAAGCGGTGGATTGTGGAAAGGACATTCGGCTGGCTCAATCGATTTCGGCGTTTGAGTAAGGATTATGAGTTGTACACAGAGATAAGTGAAGCAATGATTTACGGCTCATTGATTCGTCTGATGGTAAAACGAATGGCAGCTTAATCTTTTGTTTACGAATCAGCTCTTAGATAACTAGGAAGTATTATTTATGGCTCTAAACTATCAGTAACTATTTCAAAGCCTTATGATTACGTTTTCACGAAGATATCAAAGCTTGCTCTTAAAGCTTTGAACAGTCTGGCTTTGGAGTTTTCGGACAAGTCTAATTAAAGAGTTCAAGTGTTAGTTTCAATCACCAATGCTGTTTGGATCTTGTCAAATCGGGAGCAAAGGAGCGCATGAACTTTTTCTTTGTGAATATCTTTGGTGTTGCGCTCGGCTATACCGACATTTATTCTACGCGACAAAGGTGATGAAACAAGGGAGCTGTGCGGTTTGGTGATGGGGTTGGACTGTCTAATCAGCAGTAGCAGTGCATTGTTAATTTTCGTATGCTCTTGATTGTTAGTTGTTTTCCCCCTATCCTCACAAAAGGTAGTAATGGTAAAGTAAATTTCCAATACTGGCAATGTTTCAGGGTGATTTATGAACAAAGGCGAACTAGTGGATGCTGTAGCATCAAAGACCAACATCACAAAAAAGCAAGCTGATGAAATCATTAGTGCTTTTTTGTCAGTTGTTACCGAGGCTGTAGCTAATGGTGAAAAGGTAACGCTCGTCGGGTTTGGGTCATTCGAGCGACGCGAACGCTCAGAACGCGAAGGGCGTAATCCGAAAACCAATGAGCCAATGACTATCCCAGCGACTAAAGTGCCTGCATTCTCTGCTGGGAAACAGTTTAAAGAAAAAGTAGCGCCATAGATGAATTGCTTTACTATTAGGGAGCGATCACTATAAAGCTGTAGCAATTGCTGTTTTTCAGACAGCGTGGGTAATGGTAGGCGCTAAACTTTATTAGGCGTTATGAAACTCAGTATTAGGCAATGTTTGCAGAGGATTAAGAAATTCTTTCAATTCGTCCCACCGCAACTCTAATGCTTGACGAGTAGATGTTTTAGCGACGATTTCCAATCTGATTCCGTCTGGATCATCAAAAAATATTGCGTAATACTCAGGATGATATTCGGGATATCGTTTGGGTTGGCTAACATTGATTCCTACTGATCTGAGTTTCTTAAAGCATAAATCTACGTCAGTCATTGTCTCTACCTGAAAGCAGAGATGATGCAAACCAGGAGCATAAGGATCGTGTTTTTGTGCTGACCTTGCAGGTCGAATCGTTAACTGAAATTGCGGGCCGAAGTAATGAGCGTGTGGTTCTTCAGCAATAACTTTATCGCCCTTGTGTTGTCCGAGTTCTCGCATTACCAAGTCGTAGAATGTCTCAGATTGAGAAAAATTAGATACTGACAGGTAAATATGGTCGATTGTTTTTAGCAAGTTATGTTGTTTCAAAACTTCATTATAATTGGGTTAGTAGGATTATCTGCTCCGGCATAGCTCGCCGCAGGCATGGCTTTTAACTCTGCTGGTAGTAAGGATAGACAAACGTAAGCCTTCAGCAAAACTTTGACTGTAACTTTCGTTGGCATTTGTTATCTAATATAATTGTGAAATATAACAATATAGATTACCTATCTAAATATGTAAAATTAGGAAATAATGTTAAAAGTTATTCAAGAGGTTAGTTATGACAAAAGAATATATGGAGTCTTTAGAGGCAATTGTTGATCAATTAACATTAGCCGCAGTTCTAGAAATGTTAGAACGAATCAGTCATAAAAAAGCAGAAAATCTCAGAAATCATTGGAAAGATGAGGCTTCTGCAAAGCTGTGGGATAAAGCTGCGAGACAGATAGAACAGATGAATATTGATGTTTAATTAAAAATTTGGTTGTATTGCAAAGCTGTAGCGTTGACTTACAGCCCTTCTCAAAAAAAGAGGCGCTGTTCACATTTGGGCATTCTCTGGCAGGCGTTGGCGCAGCCATCACTGTATTAAATAGAAGTTTCTCTGCACTAATCTATACTCTGATTAACGTGTCATTCAAATTCCTATGAGTTGCGAACATTTAGACAATCTAACTACAGAGACTCTGATTTCTAAAGCAAACTACCCAGTATTTCGTTGTGAAGAATGTATCCTAATAAACAGTCGCTGGGTGCATCTCCGTATTTGTCAAAGTTGCGGCAAGATGCTGTGCTGTGATTCTTCTGTTCATCAACATGCCCGACGGCATTACGAGGAAACTGGACATTCAGTAATTAGCTCGGCTGAATTAGGAGAACAGTGGTTATGGTGTTTTTTGGATGAGCAGGCAAAAAACTACTAAAGTGAGGCAAAGGCGCTTCACTGCCAAAAGAGGGCGATTGCTATCTTCCTAACGCCTCAGCCAATTGCCCTTTTATGGAGAAAGCTTTGACTTTTTGCCCAAAACCAGTATCATCTGAAATTTTATGCGAAGAATTATTATTGGGGTTATGGGGAGAGGAAAAAATGCGACAGCAAATGATTTACAAGATGCTTATATATTAGGTCAATTTATTGCCAAACAAGGATGGGTTTTACTCACTGGTGGTAGAAATGTAGGGGTAATGGATGCAGTAAGCAAAGGTGCAAAATCTGCTGATGGTTTAACTATTGGTATTCTTCCAGGTGGAAATCAGGATGGTATGTCCTCTTGGGTGGATATTGCTATTTTCACAGACATGGGTAATTCTAGAAACAATATTAACGTTCTTACCAGTGATGTGATAATTGCTTGCGGAATGGGTGCAGGAACCGCTTCAGAAATTGCTCTAGCTTTGAAAGCAAATAAGCAAGTAATTTTGTTGAATAATGATCAAGAAAGTAAACTTTTCTTTAAAAAACTGTCGCCAGAAAATGTTTATATTGTGGAGAGTGTGGAGCAGGCAATCGCTACTGCCAAAATAATTTTATCTTAGTTACGAATTAGTGTATCAGTAAAGTCTTCTCAAATTGGGAGGCTCTCGAATTGATTGGGTTTAAATCCCCATCTGTTGCGTTAGGTTCCCGAAATTTAAATTATATTCCGGATCAGACTGCTCCAAGGGAGTGTATGTATAAAAAAGAGAACTATATTCCCAGATGATTAACCAAATTACCGCTTTAGAATCCTGTTGGCATATTTCTCCTGAGTGGGGTCAGACTATGCCTCCAGTAGCAGTAAGAATGTTAGAAAAAGTTTTGTTGCCAATCTCAGACTTATCAGGCTACTGCTGTGGTGTTTTGTGGGAAAAACAGGAATGGATTTATGCAATTGTTTGCCAGAATGAAACTCTCTACTTAGCTGAACAAGAATTTTATACAACAAATGTACTAAAAAAGTCCACTGTTTCTACTCCAGCTTTTAGATTGGGGGACATAGTTGAGGTTGATTTCGGTGAACGGCCGACACGCCGTATTATTCAAGGAATTTTTAGTCTCAAAGATAATTGGCTTTATGGGGTAGAGTGGCGCTCCCCAACTTTAGAAGAACTGTCTGCCCAAAGTAGAACAATATGGCTTGCTGATGTTGATTTAGTTAATGTTAGTGTATAAATATTGTCATTTGATATTCCAGAATAAGGCTATAGGTTACTATCACCCGATCCTCTTGGTTTTGAGTGAGTTTAAGATGTCGTCACTACCCAGGAAATTTTCCATTGGTTGAGCCACATCTTCAGCATTTTCTACGAGTTGGGGTTCTGCTGCATCTGAAAGTTGCGATACTACAATAGTAGATGTTTCCGCTTTTACCTCGGAGGTAATGATAAGAATTGCAAAAAGTTCAGATTTGTAATCTCTGCCGTTGCAGTGTAATATCAGCCTCAGTATTCCCAAGGAGCTAATCATGAAAGGATGGGTAAACGATCCACATTCAGGAGGAGTAAAAATCCCGGAGCAGGTCAAACAGAGAACAAAGCACCGGATATTAGCTTATGCAGAGCAGCATTATGCAGGAAAATACATACGTATTGATGTGCGTTTTAAGGGATATTTCTGTTACATAGATGCTTATAAAGAACCATTTTTACCAGACAATGATGACCTATCAATGTTTAAAATAACACGCTCTGAATATATAGAGAGAGCCAAAAATACACCAATTCATCTGTGTCGATTGCGGTACAAAGGGAATGAAGAGAAATGGACAAAGGCTTTTTATACTTATAGTAATGAAAAGTACGAACCTAGCGTATTTAACAATGGTACTTTTTATGGAACACCAGAAGAGGCATTTCAAAGTTCAGCATTGTATTTAGATTAATCAAATTTCGACAGATTTAATTATTTTTGAAATAGAAATATAAAATTGTTTGGCTGATAAAAAAGTAACAATATCGATCAATATGCCTGAATCTTATTGGCAGTAACATAGTTAAGACAGAATACAAGCGCTTGTTTGGCTGAAGCTGTAAAATTATTTAAGCTGGCACTTTTCTATTAGGTGTAAGTTCTGCGCCATAAGAGATAACCTTGAATAGCTTAGAGCTTATCTTTTGGTTCTTCGGTTACTTTTATGGAGAATTAATAGTAAAATGCCAATTTAATAAACTGCGTAATCGAAAATTGCTAAAGTTACGAAAGCCATATCCTAGTCTTTTAATTAACTTGAGTTTATTATTAATTCCTTCTACAACACCACTTGTAGTTCTCCCGTCAAAATAGCCTACTATTTCACCAAACCATCTAACCATTGTACCTATACTTTTGGGAAAACATAAAAGTGAATTATGCATCCAATCTAATAATTTAATTAGGCGTTGTTGCATGAATAGAGAAAAATGGTAAATTTTACTTATTCCTTCCTACCTCTACTAATCCCCTCCTAGTTTCTTAGTTGGACTATGAAGACGAAAGCCAAAACTAACTACAGAGTCCGTAACTGGCAGGAATATGATGCGGCGCTCAAGCAGCGAGGGAGCCTGACTTTCTGGGTGAGTGAAGAAGTAATCGAACAGTGGCGCAACGAAAAGAAAACAGGACGGAAAGGAGCCTCCAACTATTACAGTGACGTGGCGATCGCTACGATGGGAACTGTACAATCGGTATTTAACTTAGCAGGGCGGCAGACGGAAGGATTTCTAGAATCACTGTTTATCTTGATGGGAATTGAGTTGAAGGTACCAGATCACTCCACCCTATGCCGTCGTTTGAGCAATTTATCGGTGGAACTGCCCGTAATCCCAAAGGATGACGCAATCCATGTTGTAGTGGATTCAACTGGGGTAAAAGTGTATGGTGAAGGAGAATGGAAAGTTCGCACACATGGGGTAGGTAAACGACGGACGTGGCGGAAGTTGCATCTGGGAGTTGATCAAGGAAGCGGAGAGATTTTGGCTGCGGTGGTGACTACTAATGATGTAGCTGATTGCGAGGTACTACCCGACTTGTTGGAGCAGATTGACTCCAATATTGAACAAGTATCTGGTGATGGCGGTTATGACACAAACAAAAGTTACGACACAATCACTCAACGCCAAGCCAAAGCAGTGATTCCACCTCGCAGTAACGCTCAGATTCAACAGCCTCATAACTCTGAACTGCCTCCACATCAAAGAGATGAAAATTTGCGTCGGATACATCAAATTGGTCGCCAGCAATGGAAGCAAGAAAGTAGATATCATCGACGTTCTTTGTCTGAAACAGCTATGTTTCGACTAAAAATTATTTTTGGGGGTAAGCTAAGACGACGCTTTTTTGACAATCAAGCTGTTGAGTTATTTCTGCAATGTGCTGCACTTAATCGCATGATTCAGTTAGGCAAGCCAGATAGCTACAAAGTGGAAAAATAATTACTAACTCTGCTAAGAGTTGGTGTGCCTTTTTTCTGTTTCATGCAACAAAGCCAAAGGGAATCGAAAAGTTTGATCCCAACCGAGGCTATAAACTATCAACCTACGTTTACTGGTGGATTAAGCAGTCAATAACACGCGCGATCGGAGAAAAGTCTCGCACTATCCGTCTGCCAATCCATATCAATGAGAAATTAAACAAAATCAGGAGAGTACAGCAGCAACTGTCTCAATCTTTAGGTCGTCCTCCAGTTGTAGCAGAAATTGCCGAATCCTTAAATCTATTACCCAATCAAATACGGGAATATCTTCACGTTTCCCGCGCTCCAGTGTCGCTAGAAATGCGAGTTGGGGATGAGCGTGAAACTGAACTAGCTGATATTTTACCGATGGATGGTATTTCCCTAGATGAGCAAATAGCTCAAGAGCTTTTACATCAAGACTTGAGTAAGTTGCTGGCATTGCTCAATCCAAGGCAACGAGAAGTATTGACTCTACGTTTTGGATTGGAAGATAATCAGCAACTAACCTTGAGTCAAGTTGCAAAACGCCTAAATCTTAGTCGAGAGACAATTCGTAAGAGTGAACATCTTGCTTTAAAAATTTTGCGCTCTCATCAAAACAATATTAAAGACTATCTTCTTAATTAGGACTAACTAAGGGTTATTGAACTCTAGTTTCATTTATATAAGTCGAATTCGCTACTTCAAAGACTAAAAGCAGTCGCCACTGCTGTTACAGATGCCTCCAATTGCGGTTGTCAGGAGTGCGATCGCGTATTCGCACTTTCCGGCGGCATTGCCTCTGCTTAATCCCCGGCGAAAAACCATCAGATTGTTACTGTTTCAATCAAATGGTGCATGAATATATTGATGCCCAGAAACTATCCTTATAAATAGAACAGCGATTATAGAACCGATGCCCAGCAAAACAATTGATGTCCGAGAGTACACCGTTAGAGCGCACAAGCGGGAAATTCACACTCGCGTTTTCAACTTCGTATGTAAGCAGTGTGAACAGCCCACACAACGAGAAACCTTTGGTGTGCGACCACTCTACTGTGAGCAATGCCGTCCGCCACAAGCACCTAAGCAATCGAAATTAGTCCCTATAGGCAAGAGGAAACCCAGAGCTATGAACTATAAAAGCGGGAAGGATATCGCTGGGTGATTTGTTGTCTCTTGGGTGAGTGAAGCAGTGCGCTCATTCGCCCAACCTAACTCAAACTGGTAAAAAGTAACTCTAATGTTTAGGGTCATTCAGGAGATGCAAACTGTGCAAAGACCTCGGCCCCTGTCAGGTTTTTAGTTTCATTGGCAAAACAGTAATATTGGGGCTTTTCATCAATGAATACCTGATGATCGAAAACAAGACCTTCAGAACTATCGAATAGTCCAACAGGCATGAAATACTGGTTACTTTGTTTCAATTTGTAAAAGAGATGGCTACCACACTGCTTACAGAATCCACGTTCTGCCCATTCTGAAGATTGATAAACTCCGATATTTTCTTCACCAGAGAAGCTAACATCACTTTCACAGTCAACGACTAACAAAGGCCCTCCGCCCCAATTGCGGCAGATACTACAATGACACGCTCCCACACTTTTACTCATGCTAGTTGTAGAAAGACTTACTGCTCCACACAGGCAACTACCTTTTGCAATGCTTACGTTAGACATATTATTTTCTCTGACTCCACGCAGGCGCTCCAATTACTCACATTTTCCCCTATTTCATACTGGAAATGCCAAGAATATTAAGTAGTTCGCTTTCATGACTTTGCTCTTTTAAAGGTAAAAGCAAAGTTACGAAACAACTTTTACAATTTATTCTCTAGAAAGCTTGCTGAGAGACTATTTATAAAGTAAATCTTTAGAGAACAAGACGACGCAACATAATTCTGTACTTGGCATTAGCGAGAAACGGGATATCAGATACAGGTTTTGGTTAACATAGAAATTCCCCTGACATTGCAAATCAACTATGCCCAAGACTTGGAACATCAAGATAGATAACTATATTCAAGCCAACCCCAATTGCATCATCGCCACCGCCCATGTAGATTCGTTCCCTATAGACCTCCCTCTAGAACCGAACATCCGCGAACCGAATCGCAAAAGCGCGACCTACAGACAAGTCTTCGACTCCCTGACGACCGAACCTGGAAAATTCTTCTCTCGCCACAGTGGAATCGTTCTGTCAGCCAATAAAACTAAACCTGTCAAGAACAAAACTGAA